>CP060236.1:562500-862500 GCA_023898725.1 Alphaproteobacteria bacterium | reverse complement strand
CGTACGCGGCAGACGGTGGCATAGAAGCACATGTTCTTTGTTACTTTTTGCCCCACGCTTTCGTTTCATTGCCCTGTGAATCCTGTATGTAAAAATATATACGCACCATAATCCCCACAAAAAGTTTTCTGGGGATTATGGGGGAATTATTAGATGCACTATTTGGACACACTATACCGTTATATCGTTGGTTAGGTCATTCGATTACCCAATCAGCGCAAATATTTAACGCACCTCACGTACTAAGCATTACTCCGGAGAGTTACTCAGGGGAGTACTCTTAGGATTAATCAAGAGGATTACTCAGGTTTTGATATGGCAAAATCATCCGTATCGCCAGAGTCCCCTCTAGCGGCCTGAGCAGCGTCATCATCAGTTTCATACTCAGCATCACTCAGGCGAACACGCACACCAGGATTTCCCGCATCTGCGCTGACAGAACCGCCAGCATCAACACTGAAGTCAACATCAGATCCAACACTGAAGTCAACATCAGATCCAACACTGGCATCCAATGCCTGCAATAACCTCCGCAAGTGGGTGTTATGAACTCTAAGGGCCTTCATTTCTGCCTCTAGATCTGTGACTCTATACGCCTTGGCCGTGAGGGAATCCAAGACATCCTGATCAATGATCGTTTTCCCAAGGGGCACCGCTCCCACCACGCCATAGCGGTTAGCGCGAATGGTTGTCACAGCCGCATCAACCGCCGCTTCATCACCCTGATCAAGCACCTTAGCAGCCACTTCTATCCGGGCCGCTGGAGTGGCGCGCGCTAAATAAGCTTCCGCATACAATTCCATATAGCCTGAGCTTGCTGTCACGGTGTTGACACCCAGGGCTGCTGTTAGAACAGCGGCCATCATTGTTGTGTTTTTCATTTCTTTTCCTTACAGTTTTTTAATAAAATTTTATCAATGTCTTTTTAACAACCCTATCACCAAAGCGCAAGCCACAATATTAAATGAATTTTATGACAAAAGAGCATGCACTGCTGCCCGAATGGTCGTACGCGGCAGACGGTGGCATAGAAGCACATGTTCTTTGTTACTTTTTGCCCCACGCTTTCGTTTCATTGCCCTGTGAATCCTGTATGTAAAAATATATACGCACCATAATCCCCACAAAAAGTTTTCTGGGGATTATGGGGGAATTATTAGATGCACTATTTGGACACACTATACCGTTATATCGTTGGTTAGGTCATTCGATTACCCAATCAGCGCAAATATTTAACGCACCTCACGTACTAAGCATTACTCCGGAGAGTTACTCAGGGGAGTACTCTTAGGATTAATCAAGAGGATTACTCAGGTTTTGATATGGCAAAATCATCCGTATCGCCAGAGTCCCCTCTAGCGGCCTGAGCAGCGTCATCATCAGTTTCATACTCAGCATCACTCAGGCGAACACGCACACCAGGATTTCCCGCATCTGCGCTGACAGAACCGCCAGCATCAACACTGAAGTCAACATCAGATCCAACACTGAAGTCAACATCAGATCCAACACTGGCATCCAATGCCTGCAATAACCTCCGCAAGTGGGTGTTATGAACTCTAAGGGCCTTCATTTCTGCCTCTAGATCTGTGACTCTATACGCCTTGGCCGTGAGGGAATCCAAGACATCCTGATCAATGATCGTTTTCCCAAGGGGCACCGCTCCCACCACGCCATAGCGGTTAGCGCGAATGGTTGTCACAGCCGCATCAACCGCCGCTTCATCACCCTGATCAAGCACCTTAGCAGCCACTTCTATCCGGGCCGCTGGAGTGGCGCGCGCTAAATAAGCTTCCGCATACAATTCCATATAGCCTGAGCTTGCTGTCACGGTGTTGACACCCAGGGCTGCTGTTAGAACAGCGGCCATCATTGTTGTGTTTTTCATTTTTTTCCTTTTGTATTTCTATTCACAGAAGTTATTAATAGCAAGGTTCGCAAGAAAAACAAAAACACTAAAACAAATAGCGTTGATGCAAAATATTCATTAATAATGCACTAATAATGCACTATGCGATTATCCAATCACCCCAAATACTTAACGCACCTCACGTACTAAGCATTACTCCGGAGAGTTACTCAGAGGATTACTTAGGCTTCGATGATGAATCTCGCCGGGTCCAAGTAGCAAGCATATCGTTTAGTGCCTCAATGTTCTCACAAAAGATATGCACCACACGCAAAGCACCATCAGCAGCCTCACACGCGGCACTAATCGTTCCCATATCCGCAGGGGGCCCTTCTGCTGAAGCATTGTCAAGGCTGCGGTTAAACGCGTGTAGACGCACAACCCATGCATCCCCCCTGCCCAGGGCATCGTACGCTTCATAAAGGCAGTTGTTCACCGCAGTGATACGCTGGACAGAGGCAAGGTACTGAGTCATTTTGCGCAAATTTTCTACTTCAACACGCACATCATCAAGATCAGCCCTAATCCCCGCAAATATGGCCTCATCTTTTTCAAGAAGAAAATTACACACAGCAAGATACTCAGCATCTCTGGCAATGCCCGTCACTGCATCATGGATAGTATCTAGTGCTTTTTTTGCATAGGAAAACCCATCATCAAAAGACGCAATCCCCTGCGCAAGAGTATCGGCGATTCGCAAACCCTCATGCACGTGGTCAAAAGTTGTATGAAGTTCAGCGATACGCACCGCACGCTCGTCTGGATCACACTCACGCAAAAATTCACGGGCCGTAATGTGCCCAAAGAATACATCGACCACCCCCAAGACATCACGGGCACGGCTAATGTCGCTATGAAATCTGGAAACTCTGGCACGAAGATCTGCAAGGGTTTCCAGCGCACTATCAGCACTATCAAGGGTAGAGCGAAGGACCGCGATGCGATCAGAGAACTCCCGGTACGACAGCCCAGAATTCTCCATTTGGCTGGCGTGCGCTGGCATCAAACCGACAATCAGGAAAATAATAGGAAAAACAAGATGCCATTTTTTCATGAGATTTTTTTGATGAGGACCTTATACATCAATATCATTGATTTCATGATAACCAAACACGTCAAAGAGAAAAGTGATTTTATATACAAAAAAACAGGTATTGTGGGGGTTACACAATACCTGCTTGTCTTTATCACGTGTTAACATGATCACGTGTTAGCATGCTTCCCACCAGGCTCCGCCCCAAAGGGACGGAATAACCACGTGACACGCTTTTGTCGTTCAATGTATTATCTAAACGAGCTTGCTCTATCCTAGTCTATGAAGCTTCGCAAGCGCCGCAAAAATAGTTACCTCACCCGATGCCGGTTTTTCGCCATCGACCTCTTGGTTTTTCAGAATTTCCAGAACATAACGCAATTGATCCTCAACGGTATGTAAATCGGCACCTTCTGCAAAAACGCCTCTACTTTGTGTGACTTTTGGTGGTAGACCCAGCAAATCAGTCATCGCATCAGCAACACCCACTAAAGGACGCACCCCAGAAACCGAAGCAGCCGCATCACCGCCACCACCCACAGCAGTAGGATCTCCACAAAAGCCTAACTTTGATCGAAGCGCTTCAATTCCATGGGTTATAGGCTGGGAAGGATCGATATCACTCTGCATTTTAGCAAAAACTGTAGCAAGATTAGTATCAAGCGCACAACCAAAGCACTCAAAAAGACCATAAAGGCCCGTGGTTGCATCCTGATCAGGATTAATCCATGATCGAAGAGAATGAGCACTTACAGCAATACTCGAAGCAGGATGACCACCTATGTTTTCTGCGATGGCGGATAAGTCCTCCGCAAGAGATGGACGACTCGGGAGAGGTGCGCCATTAACCGCTGCACTATTACACGCTTCGTCATAAGATGTATTACCCAAGCGTTCCTGAAGATTTCTGATTGCAGGTGAATCTTCAACAGTAGCCACCCCAACTGCTAAACCTCTTAAACCATAACGGCTATTATGAAGGTCTGTCACGACACGATCAGCCGTGGTTAGATCAGTCGCTTCCAGAATATTCGCCGCAATCACAAGACGTTGGTCTTCTGGCAGATCGTATAGAGCAGCCGCTGCGCGGTCGGCATCACTGGCCTTCACGGCATTAACTCCCCACGCAACTGCCAGAACAGTAATTATGTTTGTTATTTTATTCATTATGTATTTCCTTTATAAAATTTTCTGAAAAGTATGTTTTTATTAAAAATACTAGTGTCCAATATTATTGAAAAAAAACACTATTGGAGATCGCAGGTCATATTAAAAAAATCATAGATCTCTACGATTGGACAAATGCCCTCTCTGAACTACCCTGAGAGTCTTTTGACATCAATCCTTTGCACTGGATTGAGGCATTGCTTCAGATGATCCTTCCCTCGGAGCGCTCACCTGCATTACAGAAGCAAGAACTTGGCTTGCCGATTGCCTGGTTGAGCGTTGATCCGCTCTGGCAGATGCCCCTGATAATTCCCCAGGGTGGCCTCTTTTTCTTTTAGAAGAAAAACCCAACACAGACCCACCATTCAAAAACGCAACCTCTTCTTTAAGATCGGTGATGGCCGGTAACCGGTATACAGCGCCTACCTCCGAAGAGTTTATCCCTGCTAAACCCTGTGAAGCAGTTGGCGTAGAAGCACGCGAAGTCCTCCATTCCCTCAAGTCGCAGACCTCTTTCATCAGATCTGCCATTGCTGGTAACCGTTGCAAAGCGCGTTTCTCCGAAAAGCTCGCCTGCGCTCTGCTTTGTGGAGAATCCGAAGGGATAACTTTAATCAAGTGATTGATTGTTCTCACAATACTACCACCTTTTTGCTTTAAGTAGGCAACCTGCCCTCGAAGACGAGTGACTGCTTTTTGTAACTCCACCACATCCCCACGGCTCACTTGAGGCAGATCTGAAGAACCACGCGAAGAGTTTTCTCTCATCGAGTCGGAGACATCCACCCTACGAAAACCCGAACCCATCCTAGAGCCTGTAGCACTAGCAAGTCCTGTAGCACTAGCACTAGCAAGTCCTGTAGCACTAGCACCTTTTTGCTTTAAATAGGCAACCTGCTCTCGAAGACGAGTGACTTCTTTTTGCAAGTCCACCATATCCCCACGGCTCACTTGAAGCAGATCTGAAGAACCACGCGAAGAGTTTTCTCTCATCGAGTCGGAGACATCCGCCCTACGAAAACTCGAACCCATTATAGAGCCTGTAGCACTAGCAAGGCCTGTATCACTCGATGCAGGAAAACCACTGCTGCAGGGAATAAAATCTGTAGGATAGTCAGGCATAACAGGTGCTTCAGGATTACCCACCCCTTCTGTAGGATAGTCGGGCATAACAGGCATAACAGGTGCTTCAGGATTACCCACCCCTGCAGGACCCCTCACAGCCGAAGCCGGAAAACGATGACGAGGCAGCGACACCTGTGGACTGGATTGAAAAACAGAAAAAACGAGACCACTCGGGGCAAAAAGGTCAGGGGGAGAAGTGCGTGAAACAACAGGCGTATCTTCTATTATTGCTCTGGAAGAGCCATTATTTTCTAGGTTGTGTAAGTTACTCGCACAAGTAAGGGAAATCAAAAAACCTGAGCAACAAATAAAGTTTATTTTATTTTTCATTTTCGCGCTTTCTTTTTTGTTTTAATATATTTACTATAAATTAATATTTACCAAAATGAAATATTTAATAATCAATACTTATTATTACGTATTTTCATACGTATTCTACCACACTGAGAAAATTTTGAACAAAAAGAGGCGTGGGTTTGTGACAAGAAGGAGAGTATTTTCTGTTTACAAACAGTCCTGATAACACTCTAAAAGCAGGGGGTATCGTAGAGGGGGAGAAAGATGTTGACCGATGTTTTTATAACCACACACAGCAAAGGGCATTCAGTCAGTCTTAGGACACCCCATCCCATCAGTCAATTGGGAAAATGCCCACAGATAATCATTGCCCACACCAAGGCCATCTCTTTTTTCTAAAACTATATCCCCTATGCCCCCACTTTTGCCTGTCATTCTATGACGCAAAGATAGCCTGCTCATTTATCATGCGAACTATCGTAAGCGTTGACATTTTTGCAAACAGCGTGCATGAATGGTGGTATTAGATTATCGATAGATTGTGATGTTTACGTTATTACGTTGTTTTTTCTTCCATGGCCTTATGTGCACTCTAATCATTGTTGCAGGGTGTGCCCAAACACATGATCACCGGGGTCATATGATCGAGCCGGAAGACCTTGCCCGCGTACACGTAAAAAAAGATGACAAAGAAACTGTCCGTACAGTGCTTGGATCACCTACATTTATTGACAGCTTCGCCAAGAATCAATGGATTTATGCGTATCAACACACCACACGCAGAAGTTTTATGCACCCGGATACTGTTCAATTTCAAGCCATTCGCCTCACGTTTGCAAAAAATGGCACACTCTCCCGCATTGACAAAGAGATGCGCACCACAATTCCTGGTGTAACCCCAACACCTGTATCCACCAAAACAAGCGGGCACCGCAGTACTTTTATTCAGCAACTTTTTGGCAATTTTGGGAAGTATCGCCACAACAAGTGATGCTGTATAATCCCTATGTTGTGACTTTATGACAACGACAGCAGATTTTTTTCATTATTCGGCTGCATAATTTACTTGTTAACGTTATGTTAAGCTTTCACTTTCTATTCTAACGTGTAAAACCGTAACCTAACACACTTTCATACGCGCTCATGTTTTCCTCTTTGTCAGCTCTTTCAGCACCTCTTGCTAGCATTTTACTCATTATGCTTGGTGTGGGTCTTTATGGAACACTTGTTCCACTGAGCCTTCGTAATATTGGCGCACCCGAATGGGTTATTGGCTTGACAGGGTCTGCGCTGTACGCAGGGATGGTTGCCGGAACATTTACTATGGCTCACTTCATTAAGCGCGTGGGACATATTCGCGCATATACGGCATGCGCCGGAACTATTGCTGGAATTATTTTATGCACAGGCCTTTACATATCCCCACTTACATGGATTCCCTTACGGGCCCTCGTGGGCTTTTGCATGGGAGGGGTGTATATTGTTATTGAGAGCTGGTTTCTTGATGCGGCTCCCTTGCATCGACGTGGTGTGTTTTTGGCGCTTTATATGATTGCGCTCTATGCATCACAAGCAGCAGGGCAACTTCTTATTAAACTCTTTCCTATTAATTCCCTCAATCAATTTTGCATGGCCAGTATGTTGACATGTTTTTCCATTGTACCACTCACTATTACACGCATTGTTTCACCGGATGTGCACGAACCAGAAGCACTGACACTCAAAAAACTTTATACCATTTCAGCATCAGGAGTTGTCGGATGTTTTGGCGCGGGTGCCATTAATAGCGCTATTTTTTCTATAATGCCCTTGTACTTCGGAGATTCAGGATACAGCGAGCACGCTTTGGCCAATGCCATGGCTTCCATCATAGGAGGTGCAATGGTTTTACAGTACCCTGTTTCATACGTCTCTGATCTCATGGATAAGCGTAAAGTGATGTATCTTCTGAGCCTCATGATGTGCTTGATTTGCACAATTATTCTTGCCCTACCCGTTCGCATGGAGGTACAGTTACCCATTTTATTCATGCTTCTAGGGGGGGCAACCTTTACACTTTATCCTGTAAGCATCAATCACACTTGCGCGCAAATGGATCGCAAGCACCTGGTTGAGGCAACACAAGGACTCTTACTTGCGTATGGAATCGGCTGCATTATAGGACCTGTTGCTGCATCAGGGCTTATGGGTGTTCTCGGGCGAAATGGTCTTTTACTTTACTATATCTGTACGTCTGCTGCGATGGCGTTCTTTTTTATTCACCGTTCATTTCATGATAAGAGCAAGGGATCCCCTCAGGTAAGCGAGGTTGCTCTTTCTTTACCTACATCACCTGTCACAGCAGAGGTTGCTGTGACCTCATTGCAAGAGCACGACACACAGCCTGATTCTACCACAGATTAGAGCGGGCCAACAAAACAGGGAACTGTTGCACGCATTGGGACGCCACAGCGGAACCTTAACGCACAAAGGTTCATTGTTTGAGGTATCTATATTATTATTTTTCAGATAATTAACAAATAATTAGTAATAGAACTATACAGTAATTAGAGTCGCTAATTTATGGTATATTCTATGAATAAAAAAATTCTAAAAGTACTCACACTGTCATTTGTTTTCACTTCGGCCTCTCACTGTGATGCCGCATGGAACCCTTTTGCAAAAAAGAAACCTGCATCTACGAGGCAACTTGTGCGGAAACCCTCTGGGAGCTTTGCTCAAAATAGGCAACTTGCCCGACAGCCTTCTGGAAGTGTCATGCAACAGTCTTCGGGTCAAGGTCCCATTCACTCAAACTATGTGGTACCTCCCAAACTAGAGATAAAACACATGGAAACACCTACACTGCCAGGGGGTATAAGGGAAGCATACACCATGTACCCAACACTTCCAACAATGCCCTTGCAGGGATTGAATTTAGCAAAGGCTATCCAGCATGCTCAACAGCATCCCAGTGTCACCTCCAAGACATCACGTGCAGCTTGCTCCACAAAATTTCGTTCTTGGGGTGCAAAAAAAGAAAAGCTTCCTTTGGCCCTCAAAAGTTGTGATCCCCACCAGATAAAAAACTACCTGAACGCACTCTTAAAAAGTAAACAGGTAACAGAGGGGATGCTTCTTCCAAAAATAATTATGTATTACAATAACCGTATATCAAACTTCAATCGTATGGTTGAAAACAAAAACAAGGCCGCGTACACAGCAGCCATCAATTCTGCTAAGCAACAGGCGGAACAAATTGCAGAAACGATGAGGGCACGTCAATCGGCAATAGAGCAAAAGAAAAAAGAACAACAAGAAATGCAAGATCTTGCTGCCCAAAACAATCAAATTATTCGTGAGAAACATGAAGGATTGGGGCTTGATAATTTTCAGGACTTTGGGGGATTCGATGATTTTCAAGACTTTGGTGGATCCGATGTTGGTAGCGTTGACAACAATGAATGGGGCGGATCAAATATCCCAGAATTTGGTAGTCCTGATGCTTCTGATATTGGTAATTTCGATGACCTTAACAGTTTCGATAATTCAGGGGGGTATGAACCAGCAACTGATGCCGAAGGCTCTGGTGCGGAAAACTTGGGTGTCTATGACTGGATGTGATCACCTCTCACTTTCTGTCGTGTGCCTACGAAAAAGGTGTGAATAGTACGTACTCTGTTCACTATTAGTGAACAAGCAACATACCTTGTTATCAATACAATCAGATGCTCTCCGTATTCCGTATGGGGGGCTTCTGTTTTAGGATGCGTAATCATCGTAGTTCTTTATTCTGTACAAATTCTTTCCTTGCTTCCCAAGAGGATGGCTTTTCTGGGATCCTTAAGCGTCTGTGCATGCCTGAATCAAGGGCCCACAACTAAAGCCTCTAATCCTCTTTCATGCACATATCATTACAAGCTTGTTGTAAAGAATAAGGGTACAAAAAAAGTCGAGGACTTTCGGAACATAACTCCTTTATTCTTAACGCGCTTCATACAGCGAAATATTGATGATAGCTATTCGTTGGTAGAAACGGCGATGCGCCTTCTCCACTCTTACTCACATTATAAAAAATATACATCGATCTTGTGTCACTGTAATATTGTCTTTATTTCCAATAAGTCAAATTTAACGCTTCGTTAATATTTATTATTTACAATTAATACAGCCCTAGACCGCCGCTTTTTTATTGATTTATAAAAAACTTTTCTAGTTGCGGCTCATGTTCAGGAGGGAACTATGGTTATTATTCAAAATGTCCTTATTCTAACAATACTCGCTTTCTGGGTAACAACCAATCTGCAGGTATTTATGAATCCTATTAACGCATCAATGGCAATAGCCGCACTTTCCTCAGAGCACGTCCATTTAGGGGGGCTTAGCACTCTTGAAAGAACAGTACTACCCCCAGATTCAGGAAAACCTCTTGTTCCAAGCGTTATCAACAAGCTCTTATATATTGCTCCGGGTCTGACTTCTAGCTTTTCAGCTCTTCAGGAGTTGCGATATATTGAAGCAGCAGCAGGATTACCTATTGGTGAGTTATTTTCTGCTGGAGCAGGTGCCTCATTTGCAGGTAGTTTTCTTGCTGCTGCTTTTTTCTCACGAAAAAATAATGGAAAATACCGCACTGTGACTGATGTTGAAAACTTATTACGAAACAACCTTCCCGATTTATTAAAGCGCAAAAGTGGGTTTTTGTGTTTCCCTCCCAGGCACGTGTTTGATAGGGATTGCCTCACCCGGACACTTCAAAAAATTTTTGGCGAGGCTTATCTAAGCTCCATTGAAAAACCTATTTACTTTCATACGCGTATTCGTGGTACTAATGCCGAATACCTTTTTGCTTCTGGAAAAGCACGATCAAACCCCGGGGACGATTATACTTTGGTTGATGTGATTGCCTCGACATCAGCGACAAAAGGGTTATTTAAATCACGTGCTATTGTTAGCCGTGGTGATGTGACCAGGCGCTTGCGTGACATTGTTCCTATAATTCCAGACACAGCCCTACCCTCCCTCCTTGCGTTCAAAGATGAAACGGGGTGTTCCTGGGATTCCCTCGGAATGATCGCTGTTGGATATCTTAATACTCCACATGGTTATCAAAGCACCTTAAACCCACAGGAAATTACATCACGGCATATGGAAAGGGTCCTGCAAATTAACCTAGGGGATCGCTTTATCCGGATGGGAATTGACTATTCCCCAGAGAAGGGTGATCCTCACAGCCTCAGCCCAGATGCCATTCGTCGCCTTATTCACAACGCAAATCCACGCCGGACCAGTAACGAGGCATTTGAGCGCACCTTGCGCAATGGGATGCATGCTCTCAACTTAGCACCCCAACAGCAACTACAGCAACATAAAGCAGGAGTTGTCCTGCGCAGCAACAGTGGAAAAGCGTATGTAATGCCAACAGCCTTATTTGATGCCGAGCGTACACGGCGCGCGCGCGCACCACATGCTCTTATATCACCTGATCTTTGGGAGCAAACCTGATCGCACAAAGACCTTATGGACAAAAGAGGGAGTTTTTCCTCCGTAGTATTTTTCTTAATACATTCATATTGTTCCAGAAGATCATGTACACACCTCACCTCCTCGTACTTTTACTTCTTGTGCAATAAATGGGTAAATTTCCTGGTCAATTGCCAGCCGAACAGAGAGCGCATGAGAATCATCCCTAATCTCCCGCACAGCAGTATGCTTATACAAAAATGAGAGAAGGCGAGTGTTTCCAGGATCACACAAAACACGTATCATGATCCTATCATAATCGAGGCAGGCATCGAGCATCTGTAGTAATCGGCCAATCCCCTCACCCGTCCGCGCTGAGATTGTTATCTGTCGGGAGTTATCAGCAAAAGTTTGGCGATTTTCCAAAGGCAGTTTGTCACTTTTGTTTAATGCTTCCAAGCGACGCTCTGGTGGCGTATGAATATCCAGAACATCCAAAACACGCTCTACCTCCCGCGCCTGATCATTTGTATCGGGATGAGCAACATCCCGCACGTGAATGATAGCATCCGCCTGGTTCACTTCGTCTAATGTTGCATGAAAGGCATTGATCAAACCGTGAGGAAGATTTGCGATAAAACCAACAGTATCAGAAAGAATACAGGAGCGCCCGGAGGGAAGTTGTACCGTCCGCATAGTCGGATCAAGCGTTGCAAAAAGCATGTCTTTTTCAAGAACTTTTGCCTGCGTTAAATAGTTAAAAAGTGTTGATTTTCCCGCATTCGTATAGCCGACAAGGGCTACCACTGGGATCTTGTTTTTTTGGCGTGACTTGCGATGAAGCGCCCGTGTTTGAACAACTTTCGCCAGATCTTTCTCAATACGCTGAATGCGCTGACGAATCATACGCTTATCCATTTCCAGCTGGGTTTCGCCCGGTCCACCAATAAATCCAAGCCCTCCGCGCTGACGCTCCAAGTGTGTCCATGCGCGCACAAGGCGTGTCATTTGGTGGCGTAGTGATGCAAGTTCTACCTGCAAAGATCCTTCCGCGGATTGCGCACGAGCACCAAAAATTTCAAGGATAAGTTCAGTACGATCAAGAACCTTACAGTTGAGTAATTTCTCAAGGTTGCGCTGCTGAGTCGGTGAGATAGTAGTATTTATAATACAAACAGGAATATTTTCCTGTGACACCAACGCACTAATATGATCGATGAATCCTGAACCAAAGTAGGTTGCTGGCTTGGGACTACTGATTTTTTGAATAAAACTATGACACACCTGAAGATCTATAGCCGCCGCCAGACCCTCTGCTTCTTCCAATTGGGCGCTATGTGTCCGCGATGACACATAGCCACTGTACAAAGGTTTCCGGACATAATGTTCTGGGTGAATAACGATACACGTCTGTTTGTTTTTATCTACCGATACTAATGAAACGTCGGATTTTTTCAACGATACTCACATTCTTTACACGTCGTGAAGAACTTTATCACAGATAGAAAGCAAGATGCACAATATTCGCAATAAAAAACGAGATTACATAAAGAAGGTTGTGTGTATTACGTAATTTCTTTAAGACGGAGAGAGTCAATTTCTTTAAGGATAATAGGATCCACGGGTAAAATTGTCGATACGGCATGCTTAAAAATAAGCTGTGAATGTTCTTCGCGGCGCAACAAAACTGTGAAACTATCAAACCCTGTTATTACCCCCTGCAATTTTACGCCATTGACCAGAAAAATGGTAACGGAAGCCCTTTCTTTCCGAAGTTGATTCATAAACGTATCTTGAAGGTCTTGTATATTTTTTGACATAATTTATCCATATTTTTAGGGTGTATTTATTACAAATCTACAAATACCAACAACCACTCTACTCATGTTTCTGTATTTTAGGCAATATGATTTTTGACTTTATGTCAATTTTCTTATTCTTCCTTTAAAGAGATAAAATATTTCACAAAATAGCCTCCTACTCGTGTAAAGTTTAGAAAATGACTCATCTAAATTCTATGACACATACAATTTCACTGATTTACGGAGATGGGATCGGCCGGGAAGTGATCACCGCCACCCGCAGGATCATTGATGCCATAGGCCTTAACATCATCTGGGAAGAATGCATAGCCGGCTGCGAGGCCTTTCACAAGGGTATTGCCACAGGCATTCCACAAGAAACACTTGACTCCATCAACCGAAATAAAACTGTGCTCAAGGGACCTTTAGAAACCCCCATTGGTTTTGGTGAAAAAAGCGCCAATGTAACCTTGCGCAAATGTTTTGAAACGTTTGCTAATATTCGACCAGTCAGAAATTTTCCTAACGTCAATACTCCTTACTCCGATGTCCCCATTGATTTTGTTTTAATCCGTGAAAATGTTGAAGATCTTTATGCAGGCATTGAGTATATGACAAACGCAGAAACAGCTGAGGGATTAAAATTGATTACACGCGAAGGGTGTGAAAAAATTATCCGTTTTGCTTATGAGTTCGCACGCTCTGAGGGGCGAAAAACGCTTCACTGTGCAACAAAGGCCAACATTCTGAAGCTTACAGAAGGTATGATGAAGCATGTTTTCGAAAATGTCTCAAAAGAGTATCCCGACATTGAATCGCACCATATTATCGTAGATAACTGCGCACACCAGTTGGTACGATCGCCTGAAAAGTTTGACTGTCTTGTAATGACGAACATGAACGGTGATATTTTATCGGATCTTGCTTCTGGATTGGTGGGTGGGCTGGGGTTTGCTCCTGGCGCAAACATTGGCAGTGATATTGCTATTTTTGAAGCTGTTCATGGTTCTGCACCCAAATATGCAGGGAAAAACATGATAAACCCCACAGCCGTTCTTCTTTCGGGCACAATGATGTTGCGACATATTGGAGAAATACACGCAGCAACCGCTCTTGAAAATGCTCTTTTTGTCACCCTAGAAGAAGGATATCTGACCCGTGATGTTTTTCAGTCTGGTGGGGGTGTAACTACCTCTGACTTTACCGATCGCATTATTAATAACCTGGGAAAATCTCCGGTGGGAGCGATTGCTCGCACCTATAAAACCATTGATATGCGCCAAATAAAACCAAGTATAACCATACCCAAAGATGTCACGTGCACGGGAATCGATGTATTCATTGATAGCCGCCTACCTGTTACAGAAATTGGAGGAATTTTAGAACGAGCATGCCTTGGTCTCCCCATGCACCTTTCCATGATTGCGAATCGAGGAATCAAAGTATATCCGGATGTGGGGATGAAACCAGCGTGCAACTCATCCTGGCAGTGTCGATTACTGTCCTTGGAGGGAACACTCTCTGATGCCTTCATCCTCCAATTCCTCAGTGGTCTTTCAGCAACATTACCTTGGTCAACAATCAAAAAATTGTTCGTGCAGGGAAATACTCTTTTCTACACCAAAGTCCAGGGTGAGGCTTGACACACACGAAGCCATCACTCCCTCACAGATGAGGCCTACAAAGAGACTCGCTTATTTTTGACATCAAACAAGAAAGGGTTTACCGGATATACGGACCAGATATTGAACCATACACAGACAGGGAAACTATCCTCTAGGCTCTTTATTTTCTTTGCCATTTATGGACGCCTCAGCAGCAGAGCTATCTTCATCGGCTTGATAACCGTAAAAACTGTCTCTATCTTCTTCTTCCGTCATAGCAAGATAGGCGCGCACAGAATACCCTCGACCCAAAACACCGCGATGGGAGGCTTTTGATTTACCAGAAAAAGAAGCACGCCCGGGACTAACAAATTGCCTACGACTCTTGCGTTTCTGGCGTCTGTGCATATTCTGCATACGTTTTTTTTGTTTTTCAATCCGATCTTTGTGAAATTTGTCTAGCGCACCCCACGAAAAGCTACTACCCTCATGTACGCTTTCAGGCGAAGGGTTGTATATACGCCGCAATTCAGAAAGAAGCATGTTCTTGTCTGCCTGCGGTCCTCGCGCACTCAAGAGAAGATCGCTCGGCAGCCACGTGCGCAACCATCGCGGGATATTTGGCGCTACATGACGCACATATTCATCGTCAGAAAGCAGTAATCCTTCTGCAACAGCCCCCGATAGTACACTGCGTTGGGAAGCGCGCGCATTCATCTCTGCCCAGCGTACTTCCGCATCACGCGCACACCCAATTAAACGCTTTTGATGGGGGGATAAGTCATCCCAGGAAATGTCTGGAAAATCCTTCAGCGTCTGAATTAAACTATTTTGAGACAGTTCCCGTCCGCGATGCAGGGGGCGATCCCCTGGTAACCACATCCTGATTTTTTTGGGAAAAGAATTCCACACAGCAGGATATTCTGAGCATCCAACTGCTTGTGTGGCAACACTATCGTCAAGAATGCTCTCGGCGCAGGCAGAAATAAAAGAAGTTTCACCTATGGATAATAATAAAATTACTCTGATTAAATATGATTTTTTTTTCAATGGAATCATTCTACTTTATACATCTGTAATTATACGTATATTTTGGCTGTGAAAAAAATCCGCGTCTTTCACGGTGGTCACATTAATGAAAATGCCATACTATATTTGTGCAATCGAAGTCGGAGGTTGATTCATCACATGCGAGAAAAACATTATGCGTCTTTTTTCTTTTGAAGAGCAGCAACAATGACTCCTGTTATCACGAAGCCCTCCCCCAATTACACCCCGCGGTTAGATGCCACAACGGGCAATCAGGTGAAGGTGGAGTTTTTAATTGCACACTTTACACAAATTTCTGCTCTAGAAACGCAAAAAGCATTTTTAACGCCAGGCGGTGTAAGTGCACATTACACGGTTACAGATACGGGAACGATCTGGCAACACGTTGTTGAATCAAACGCTGCCCATCACGCCGGTGTTTCCTCTTGGGCTGGCATCCATAACCTTAACAACCGCTCTGTAGGTATTGAGTTTGTACATCCCGGATACCGGTGGCACGAAAAACTATCCCCAGAAAACACAGTAATCATACCGGGCATGCGGGAGCAATGGTATCCCTACTCATCAAGACAGCTTGAAGTAGCAGTCCCTCTGATGAAAAACATTATTAAGCGCCACCAAATCCCCCAACAGGGGATATTAGGACACAGCGATATTGCCCCCGATCGTAAAATTGACCCTGGCCCACTGTTTCCCTGGGAATGGCTGTCGAAAAATCATGGCATTGGCGTGTGGCCCAAACGAACATCCCCATCCGCAGGTGATACATCAGCAGGCCAGGTTGTCCATTTGTTGCGGATGATTGGATATAATTTTTGCGATACAATGACGCGCAGACACTTAGAAAGGCGGATACGTGCCTTTCAAATGCATTGGCTTCCAGAGAACCTCAGTGGCCAGGCTGATGAAGAAACAGTTTGGCGTATGAGATGTGTGGCTGATGCAATGCAAAAACACCGTTTCAAACCATAGAACTTTCTGAAGAAATTGTACCGCTAAGCCTCGACAAAACCGCCTCCATGCTATCCTTTCGTAAATACAGGACCAGTGGCTCGCCAGCGGGTTCATCCAAGGAGAAACCATCTACCCTGGGTAATGGGATTTTGGGATGTGAACAAAACTTAGCTCGTTGAATTTTCAAGGGTTCTCATGGATACAATAAGCTCCCAGAAAGCCTCATGTGCTGGTAACCACGAACTAACGCCCTTGAGACGCTTGAGTGTTTCTTTGCTTTCAACCGGATTCATTATCAGTGATACCAATGCCTCATCGGTAAAAATACGGGTACGTGGAATATTTCTTTCTTGGGCCAGTCGTTCACGAAATTCCGCCAAGATTTTTAGACGCTCACGCATTGGCGGGCTATAACGATTATTGTTCCAACGTCTCCATACGTTTGCAGGATCTTGGCTGTTTTTCACATGCAGGATCATTTCCCCACTTTGCACACGCCAGGCGTTTATGAGGTTTTCTTCCGTCAATCGCTTCTCAAAAAAGTGATATAACTGAGGGAGATAAAGCACGTCCCGTGCCGCATAGGACGTTTGCTCTTCTGTCAGAGGACGATCTCGCCATTTCCCGTGCTGTTCAGACTTATCCAAAGTAACTGCCATCACCTCCATAACCAGCGAAGCATATCCCACTTGGCGGCCCATATTGAGTAATCGGCTTGCAATTTGTGTATCCAAAACTGAAACAGGTGTGACATTAAAGTCATGCATGAAAATTTCACAATCCTGATCCGCAGCATGCATAATTTTTATAATATTATCATGAACCAAGACAGGCGCTATCACGGAAACATCAAGAAGCGTAGGATCAATAATATACACATCATTTGCCACGCAGACTTGCATCAAGCAAAGCTGTGGCCAATAGGTACGAACTCGCCAAAACTCGGTATCAAGCCCTATAATAACAGGAGCGCTTTGCGCATGCGCAAGAAGACCCTCCACACATTGGGTAAGCTCTTTTTGACTGACGGGGACATGTATTTTCACGGCATTACCTTTGTTGGATTTTGATTATACCGCCTCTCGAACAAAGATTCGACATAAAACTAAGAAAATAAGGCTTTTTAGCGAATGAATCAAGGAAAGTACTTGTGTTTTTCTGAATCAATGGTATACCCCTATTCATATTTTCTAGTGAATATGGAAAATTCCCCTCCTTGCTCATTCAACGCGCATGGGCTTGTAACGATAACGTTCATTAACCGTAAGGAGTTATAAATGAATCTTTATGAAAGCGTGTTTATCGCGCGCCAAGACCTTTCTTCCAAACAAGTCGAAGAGCTTGTTGAGAAATTCTCAAAAATTGTTGCCGATTTTAAAGGCAATGTGTTAAAAACTGAATTTAGTGGTTTACGGCCTTTGGCATATCCTATCCAAAAAAACCGTAAAGGCCACTATGTCATTATGTACATTCAGGCACCGGGTACGTTTGTTACGGAACTTGAACGCACAATGAAACTGCGTGAAGAAATTTTGCGCTTTATCACACTTGAGCTTGAAAGTGTTCCGGAAGGATCATCCCCCCTTCTCAAGCAAGCTCGTTTGTCTTCTGAAGGTGACAACAACCATGGTTCCCCCCGCACAGGAGATGATCGCACCCATCACCACTCACGCAGCTCCCATGAGTCGCGCCAAACTGCACAGGAAGGATAAACACTATGGCATACCCATCAAATCAATCAGGAAGCCGCACATCATCCTATACGCCAGGGCGTTCCGATGATCGTTCGTCAGCACAGGGCGGTAATAGAAAGCCCTTTTTTAAGCGCCGTCGTTCATGCCCTTTTTCAGGTAAAGATGCCATTGCTATCGACTACAAGGATGTGCGCATGCTGCAGCGGTATGTAACAGAACGTGGCCGTATTATGCCACGGCGCATTACCGGTATCTCAGCCGCTGCTCAACGCAATCTTTCTAAAGCTATTAAGCGTGCGCGTTTTCTAGCTTTGCTTCCCTACGTTGTAAAATAGGAGTACACAACCATGCAACTGATCCTCCTCGAACGAGTCCGCAATCTAGGCTTCATGGGCGACATCGTCACAGTGAAGAGTGGCTATGGCCGTAATTACCTTCTTCCGCAGGGAAAGGCTTTACGCGCGTCTGATGCAAACATGAAGGTGTTTGAATCACGCAAATCTGCGCTTGAAGCAAAAAACATTGAACGGCGTCAAGAAGCAGAGAAATTTGCTGCAAAGATGAAGTCCGTTACAATTATTCTTGAACGAAACGCCAGTGAACTTGGGCAACTATACGGCTCTGTTACAGACCGTGACGTTGTTGATTTTCTTGAGACACAAGGTTTTAAACTTGAACGTCGTCAGATTCATCTTACGGCTCCCATTAAACAAGTCAGTGTATCGTCTGTGCAAATTGTTTTGCACCCTGAGGTTGATTTTACACTCCCCATTAGTGTTGCTGCAACACTTGATGAAGCTACGAAGCAACTGCGCGAGCCATCAAAATCGGCTGAAGAAAAGAAAGCTGAAAAAGATGCACAAGCCGCTGCTGAAGCAGCTAAGTGGGAAGCAAGCAATAGTATTGATGACATAGAAGATAGTTCAGAGGAAGAATAAAGAATAAGGATTCTGTCACTGAACCTATTGCCTCATAATTAGCGAATATGATATCCCCTTCCTTAATTTGGTGGGGGATTTTTTTATGGGCAGATACGACATCTGATGCTGACTTTAACACCCCTACAAACGAAGGCTTCATGATTTCGACAACTAGCATGTGCATACGTGGAGTATCTACTTATGCCCATATAATTCAAAAGGGTTCTGTGATCCCCTAGTAATGTGCCCGAGATACACCGAATTCATTCATGGGATAGCTACGATCTCTATGCGAAGGTCAGAAGCAACTGATTGATCGTGTATCAAGAACGATACATTCTTATTTTTTGTGTGAATCACGCAATTATCTAAAAAAAGCCCACCTGATCCTGAAAAAAAAGAAAGTTCAGTTGTTCCTACCTACCAGCTAGGGGCTAAACTACACTACTTCAAAAATCTTTTAAAAAGACCATCCTCACGAAACTGCACAACCGAATAAACTTTTCACGAGGAGGATTACAGCTCAAACAATAGCAACGATGGCATCGCTTAGAAAATCTCTTAAACAAAGCAAGAAGGTACGAAAAAATAAAGAATTCAAAAACTTATAAAAGTCTATAGGCTAGAGGATTTTTTACCTATTCCCGGCAACCCTTACACAAAAGAATGAGAAAGTGTCTATACACACATAAAAATACTATACGTTTAAGCACTTGGTAGATTTATTGTCCTGCATATAACACAAAAAGCTAGAGATATTCTTAAGGAACAAAAGAAAAAGGTGAACACTCTTGTCACAACACTCATAAAGATGTGGGAACGGAATGCCACAGGAAAAAGGCCTGTATTTGCTATCTGAGTTGATAAGTGGGGAGGTAAATTAAGCGTGTGTAAAAATGGAAAATTAGTAACACCCCTATGGATTAGGCGTTAAATATTATCCACGGATCCTATCATTTATTTGGATTATGGGAGAGGGTGTAACAATCTCCCCCACCCAAGGATACCATGCTTCCCTATCAACTCTGCTAAAATTTTTGCTAATCAAACGCTTCCTCCTAATAGGATTGCAAACGTTTGGAAACATAGCAACCGATTTGTTACGTAAATTTATCTATCCACACAAAGACCCAGAAAGGCGATTCAAAAAATGGATTTAGGGCCTGGTAATCTAATTATCGAGGACAGAATAACAATTAATTCTATACTCCCATAAAAAATGGTCAGCGGGACAATGATTCTAGTCTCTCATCAACCCGTAATCTTCGGTCTCTTAGGGGGATACTACGATATTTGCAAGAAAAGTTTTAAAGTTCCCGTTACACATACGTTTACTATTTGTGTGATGCCATTCTCAGCCACTTTGGGCGACACAAGGTACGTTGCGGCTATGAAGGGCGCGACAGGCTGATCGTGCCTGATGTTCTGTTAACGCAAAAAGTTGTGGTTGAGATTTGCCCTTTGTTTTTCGTCCAACATGCACTTTTGGTTGAAAACCAAGTGCTTTCGTAAGAGCCACACGCATCTTTTTGGCCAACTGGAGAGATTGAGATTTATTGGCTAAAGATCCCATGCGCACTTGCCAATTGGATGCAGATTTTATTCTTTTCTTTGCCAACCGTATAGGAACAGGGGGTTTTCGGGACACTGGCTTTAGAGCCAATTGAAGTTTTGTCGTTGGCTTTAGACGAGGAAAAGCTTGCTCAATATGAGCCTGTCGACCATCCGCACGAATAAAGCTGAGAGTTCCTTGTGATTCCTGATCCACACGCCTAAATGTACGCTGAAGCAAACTACGCATTTTCATATCACGGGCACGGCCCGTTGACCCCCCCATAACAACAGCGACTAAACGCCGCCCCTTATACTTAGCCGACGTCGTAAGGTTGAAGCCTGCAGCTGCAATATATCCTGTTTTGATACCATCAACGCCCTGTACATTTCCCAAAAGTTTATTCGTTGTTCCATAGTTACGCCCGTGATGCCTAAAAGTTCTGACTTTAAAGTACTCAAAATAGCGTGGAAAATTTTTCATCAATGCACCGGCAAGTTTTGACATATCACGCGCTGTTGTTTGCTGATAACGATGATGAAGGCCCGATGCATTTTTGAATTGGGTGCGCGTCATTCCCAACGAGCGTGCTTTACGCGTCATGATGCGGGCAAAGCGTTCTTCATTTCCCGCAAGGCGCTCGGCCACTGCACATGCTACATCATTGCAAGATTTGACCACCATTGCGGTTAATGCCTGCTTAACTGTCAGCGTTTGCCCCGCACGCACCCCTAGATTAGAGCGTGGCTTACGCGCCGCATTGCGCGAAAAGCGGATGGATGAATCCATCCTTATTTCCCCCTTATCTAAAGCCTCAAAAAGCATATATAGCGTCATCATTTTTGTGAGTGATGCAGGGTGAACATAGGAATCAGCGTTTTGTGCGTGATACACACGACCGGTATTAATATCAACAACAAAGGATGCAGGAATAGGACGAGCCACCACAACGGTACACAACAGCGCCAACAACGCCAAGATATGTAAAGACTTTAGATACATTCCACTCTTAAAATCCGGATTTTTAACCATTGTTACCTTGTGATTATAGTACTAAAACCCTTAATAATTCTCTAAAGGAATTTCCTAAGACAGTTTTGTAAAATTCATATTAATCGTTACTTTACATATACACTCCTATGATAGTATTTTTTGAATCCTTGTGCAAACCCGTAAGTAAAAAATATACTTTCATGTGCATGCATCAGTTTTTGAGACAAAAAAACAAACAATATTGCATATTTTTTATGCGTATAAATCAAGCTACGCATAAAAAGCCTAGCCTCTAAAAGAAACTAGGCTAAAAAACAAAGAAATCTATATGAAGAAAAAGGAGTATGTTATTATAGCAAAAGCCAAAAGTGATGCGTAAAGCAATAATACACACACAAAACCGAGAAGTGAAAACTTAGACAATTATTGATCCGTTTATTCACCATCACCGATGATTATGGATGAGTCATTTTCAGCAATATCATCGTTTTCAAAGCCGATGTTATCAGAAAAATCCTCATCTTCAAGGTCAGAACTTCCTGCTTCTTCTTGAAAAAAATCACCATCACTAGCAAGAAGACTTTCAAGCTCTTCTTCGGTTTCCTCGAGATGGCCATGGTGCTTGCGCAGTGAGTACAAAAGGCTCTCTCGGAGTTGGTCTGCCGTAACAGTTCCTGCCGCCACTTCGCGCAACGCAAGGACAGTTGGCTTATCGTCGTTGCGATCAATAGTTAGTGATGCACCACCAATAATTTGGCGGGCTCGCTGACTTGTTAGGATGATTAGATCAAATCGATTTGGTATTTTTTGGATGCAGTCTCTGTTTGTAACGCGTGCCATGAATTTTGCCTTTATAGTAAGAGTGGGTACCTAAAGAGTGACTTGTGAAACAAACACTGTAATTATCACTCCCAGAAAAAACAAAGAGTGGATCGATACATTATCGCATCGCACTCAAGACTTGCATTAGCCCTGCCGAACCTTAAACCGAGGGTTCCGCTTGTTAATAACATAGATACGGCCATGGCGACGCACGACCTGGCAATTTTTATCACGTTTTTTAAATGCTTTGATTGAGCTTACTACGCGCACAAAAGAACCCTTAGGAATAATAGTACTCGTTTTATACGGGCTCTTGCCTGTCATTGTCAAGGTAAAAAGACATAACCCTAAAAATATAAGGAGATAAAAAATAAATAAGGTCCTCCACAAAAAACCATGGAGTATGAACACCTACGCATGAGCATGCAGCACCAAAGCCGGTCCCTGTAGGATTAAACGATCTGTTATTTCTTATCGTCAAGACGATTCATCAAAACGCCCAGCAATAAGACGCGCCACCTGTTCGATAGCCTCCTTTTCATCTGCACCATCAGCCTCAACAATAATTTGACTGCCACACTCAGCGCCCAAACTCAAAAGCTCAAGAATTGAAGAGCCATCAACTTTTCTCAACCCCTTACCTATCCACACTGTTGCTTGAAACTGTTGACACACACCTGAAAGCTTGGCTGCAGCCCGGGCATGTAGTCCTTTCATATTAAGAATTGTTACGTTTTTTGCAATCACCGTGTGTTCACTACTCCTTGTCTACGCTACAAAGCTTGATGCAACATTCATATAGTTTTGTCCTGCGGCCCGAGATGCCAAAACGATGTCATTCAATGAAAGGTTCGCCTCACGTCGCTGGACAAGATCGATCAGCATCGGTAAATTTACCCCCGCCACAACCTCCACATTTTTCCCCTTCGATACTGCAATTGCCAAATTTGACGGGGTTCCACCGAACATATCAGTAGCCAACACAACGCCCCGTCCCGAGTCTACTTGGGTAATCATCTCCTCAAGCGTCACGCGCTGAGCAATAATGTTATCATCCGGATTAATTCCCAGGGCCTTAAGGTTATTTCTGGGGCCAGCAACGTGCTCGAGAACAGCGACAAATTCGTAGGCTAGACGCCCATGAGCAATGACAATAATACCAATCATATGTTTCTTTTTAACCTCCCATGATTTACGATATGAAAAATAGCCTTGAGGTGCAATCCTTATTCGCTAAAAAGCAGATAATTAAAACATCGTGGGCATTTCTATGACCAAAACTATAACGTATTTTGTGGGATTTCTTAGTTTTGTAATAGTAACACTCCTCGTCGGGGGATGGTCATTCATTCATAGCGGAAAAACCCTCAACTTTCGGCGCATCCCTGTTATTATTCACCGTGGTGACACACTGCGCAAAACACTTGACCAGCTTGTTAAGCGCAAAATTGTGGATGGACTTCCCATACTTGAGACTTACATTCGCTTGACAGGACGCTGTCTTAAACCAGGAAAATACATTATTCCATCACAGCTTTCGTATAGGAAGCTTCTCAGGCTCTTAACGCGCTCGGATGGGCGTGTTTTCTTTTTTACCGTCATCGAGGGAAGCACACCTTATGAAGTTATTCACCTGATCAATAACAATAAACGCCTTAGCGGACCGCCCATTCCTCTCGACCATACACAGACCCTTCTCGGGGATACATACGCTTACAATCAAGGTGAATCGCGCCATAAGCTTTATAAGCGTATGCAAAAAAATCTTCATCAAATTGCTAAAAAACTTTGGGCACAGGCACAGACAAAAGATGTTCTGCCCTCGCCTAAAGCCCTGGTTATATTGGGATCGATTATTGAAAAAGAAACCGCACTTTCCTCTGAAAGAAACCATATTGCGGGAGTTTTTGTTAACCGTCTCCGCAAGGGCATGCGCCTACAGGCCGATTGCACGGTGCTATATGGTTGCTGCTACACCAATCAAGAGCGTTCGTGGAATCAAGGGTTAACCAAGAAAGAACTAAAAATAGACACACCCTACAATACTTATACCCGCAGCGGATTACCTCCTGACCCCATTGCAAACCCTGGCATAAAAAGTCTTCAAGCAGCAGCAAACCCCTCCAACACACAAGATCTATATTTTGTGGCAGACGGCACAGGAGGTCACGTGTTCTCACGGTTTTCCTCTCAACATGCGCGCAACCACCGTCTATGGAGAAAAATCCGCGCAGAAAAAAGCAATGCAGATACCCAAGCAAAAATATAAAAAATGCATTTTTCTGGCTCAGCGTCAGACAGCCAAACGTTTTTTGAGGTGCAGCAAAAAAACTATGAGCAAAGAAAGAAGTGTTTGGATAAACACTAGATAAAATAGATATTTTGTTTGTTGGCAATAAAAAAATAAGAGTTAATAAAATAGAAACAATAATTGATTATCGTATATATTAAGTTTCTCATTTATAAAAAAATGAACAAAAAATATTTTCTTATAGCACTTATAGCGACAACAGCAGGTGATTTCACAACATATGCATCCCAGGTTACGGCTTCAGAGGCAGCATTGCCAACGGAAGTCCTAGAGGCACGTTTGGCAAAAATTCGCGCAAAACTTGCCCTACTCACCAATGGTTTCAGCGAAACGCCTACAGCGCATGATCACAATCAACCTGTTTGCGACTGCACACAGCGGGTATCACGCCCCCCCATTGCACCCTATGTACCAGAACAAGACCCTCGACGGGTGAGCTTTAACAAAACCACCGAAGTGAGTGTTGGCAGATCTCCCTCTTATACCGATTATACACAGCCAGTCTCGCGCTCTCCACTGGCTCCCAAGCCTCAGAATTATGGACCAGAGTCTCGCACATCCTATCCGCGCAGAACAGATGATCAGCACCCAGATAACTTCCGATCCTCTTATAGCACAGTGCCTCGTCAGCATACCGAACGCCTGGCTACAATTGACGAAAATGCCGTATCCGATCACCGTGAATCCTATAAAAAGACATTGACAGAGCTGTTGCAGGATAAGTATGGAAGGCAAAGAATTGATCCCACGGAAGAAAGAGATACTCCCACACCTGCTGGCTACGCTCGATCTGCACCGACGATCAGCAGTTTGCGGCAAACACGAGCTATAGATCCTCGAGCAGATGATGATTTTGAGACACCTAATCATACATACACGCATATTAGTGAAAAAAGAAAAAGAAACGACCCGAGAGACGACAGGTATCCAAGTCCCACCTCCGGTGTTGGGGGTTACTAGGGTTCCCTCACAAAACACAAAAAAGACAAGCTTCGCAAAAAAGGAGACCTCTCGCTTCCCGAGAGGTTTCCTTTGCTATTGAAGTGTACTGATTACATGAGGGCTATCGAGTGAAAATGCCGGAACTTTTGCAGAAAAGTCATGACCATCAATATCAACCATTTCATAAAAACCCGACATAAAGCCCGTAGGCGTAGTCAAAGGAACAGCGCTGGTATACTCAAAAAGGCTGTCTGGCTCAATGATTGGTTGCTCACCAATGACACCCTCACCCCGAACCTCTCGTGTTATTCCCATCCCGTCCGTAATAGCCCAGACACGCTTCAAAAGCTTCACTGCCTTAGGACGTTTGTTATAAATCTGCACATGATAGGCCCAAACATATTTTTGATCCAAAGGGGCAGACTCATCCTCTAAATAAAAAGGAATAACCTTAATTTCGACACAGTGGGAGCGACGTGCAAAAATGTGAGCATCCACAGCGGTTTCTGACAGATCGTCACGCCTTAGTATGAATGATTTTTTCATATTTAGAACCTTTTTAGTCTTATGACGCAGCAAACTCTACTCCTTTGTAAGAATATGATTCCTTCATCCAAAAGGTCAAGATGAATGAGACAAAAAGAACCACCGGCATCACACTCAACCCATATTGAAAAGCAATAAGGCTTGCCTCACCTTCACCAGGGGAGCAAATATCAAGTATACTCCCAATAAAAGGTTGAGCCACAACACCACTCACCATAGAAAACATATTATATACTCCTGTTGCGCGGCCACTTAAGTTGGTCGGGTTTAAAACACTCACACTTGTAAAGGCAAGAAATTGTCCTGCCACGCATCCGCCGGCGATAAAAAGATAAGGGCCCAGCATCCACAAAGGAACTTTTGGGCCGTATAAAAGGTAAACGAAGCTAATAAAACCTAAAAGGGCTGTCCACCGCATTACACGACTGTGTGTCTTGAGGTGATCACTCATTGCAGCAATTGCAGGACCTGACAGACCAATACCAAGATAAAAAGCAGTCATGTGTCCCGAAGCTTGCATCTTAGAAATATCATAAGCCGCCATAACATAGCTTGTCCCCCACAGATCTCCAAATCCAGAAAGTGGAACGTACATGCAAAAACCAAACATTCCAAAGATCCACGTTTGAATACTGCGAATCAAAAATAGGAAGTCAGCCCATATGCGGCTCCATTCAAGACGATTTTCTATTTGCAGATGCAGCGGGTGATCACGCACAACGCAGGCACTGATGCCCATCAACATAAAGCCAATAGCACCAAAAATAACAAGTGTGATGCGCCACCCATAGCTTTCGATCAAAAGCGTTAAGGGAATGCCCGCAACAGTTGCCCCCAAGGACCCCATCAACAACGTCAGAGAAACCATCAACGGTAGCAATCGTTTGGGGAACCACAAATTAGCAATTTTCAAAGCAGAAAGAAAGGCAAAAGCAGACCCAACACCGATCATAAAACGACCAATTCCCATAGTAAAGAGGGTCTCACCAAGACCAAACAAAACACAACCGACCGAACACAATCCCGTTGCCCAAATTATTGGTCGACGTGGACCCATATAATCAAGAATGAACCCCGCAGGAATTTGCAGCCAGGCATACCCATTATAGTAATAAGAAATTAGGATACCTAAATCACAATTTTGTAGAGATAAATCTGCCCGAATTTCCTGGACCATAACCGTAGGTGAGACACGTAGTACAAATTGATAGGCATAAAAAATACCCCCACAAAGCCACATGAACCACGAGAGGTTTTCTGCTTTTGTAATTGTTTGTTTTTTCATCGAATCAAAGCACACAAAACGATACTGAACCTAAGACTACAGACCTAAACGATTACACTCAATTAGGCAAGGAGACTTCTTCCGGGGCGACGATTCCCACAGAAATAACCATTTTCAATCCTTCCTCTACCGTCATATTGACAGCACGCACACGTTCTTGGGGCAAAAACAGAAGATACCCCGAGGTAGGCACAGGTGTAGTTGGCACAAAAATACTGAGGCAATCATTATTCAGGGACTTTTGCACAGGTCCCTTGGCCTCTGTTGTGATAAAGCCTAAGGACCATGATCCCTCACACGGGAATTCCACCAAGACCACTTTCTGAAAAGAATTTGACTTCGACGAAACCATGGTTTCTAAAATTTGCTTTGTGCCTCCGTATAATGTGCGCACAACAGGCATCTTATTAACCACTTTTTCACCCAGTCCCAATACTGATTTGCCAATTACGCCAGCCATAATGGCCCCAATGATTACCAAAGATAGTAAAACGATAAAAAAACTAATTCCTGGAACCCCCTGAAAAAGAATCCAGTGCTTAATAAATCCTGGCAAAAGAGGTGTAATCACACGATCAACCGAGCTAACAATAAAAATAACCGCATAAATTGTTAGAATACCCGGAACAGTCACAAGAATCCCTGTGAAGAAATATGTACGCAAGCGTGCTAAAAGTGCATTAAAAGCCTTTTTCATCAGGTGACTCCTTTATTAAAACTGGGGTTATGCAGTATGTGTTTTGCGCGCAAACAAACGACCACAGTACGGACACACACACACAGAACGATGGCCGAACGCAAGATATATCTTAGGATGGCTTAAAATACCAGCCCCACCGCACGAAATCTGTGTTTCCTTTTCATCAACATAAACATGGTCGTTTTTTGGTTGATCACTCCGTCGTTCGTCAGGCATTAGCATTTATTTTTCAAAACATATAAGCATCATACGTAGTAAAAAGCCCCCTCGCAAGTGATTGCGTATCCCTTTATCAAACGCCCCTAAAGCAGAATTTATTAAAGAAGGCGCTTGACGTACAAACATAAGTCCTGTAGTTCCTTATGTGTCCTTAGCGGGTGTAGCTCAGTTGGTTAGAGCGCCGGCCTGTCACGCCGGAGGTCGCGGGTTCAAGTCCCGTCACTCGCGCCACTTTCCTTATCATTAGTAAAGATATTTACCATGATTGTTTCGGGGCCTATCTCCACGTATTGTAAGTCCACAAACGCTATATGAACCCATGTTGAACAACGATACTCACCTTTTTATGATTTCATCAGAGCAGGACGATCAGCCCTCTTTGTGCATCGGTCAGCGCCTTGATGCCGCTCTTGCCGCTCTTCTTCCAGATATTTCACGCACACAGTTACGAAATCTGATTGAGGGTGAGCATGTAACGCTAAACGGTCACACAGTCACAAAACCTCGCCATAAAATTCATGGTGGAGACAGACTTCGAATCACCATTCCTCCAGCGGCCTCAAACCACATTGCGGGAGAGCCTCTTCCGTTAACAATTGTGTACGAAGATGACCATCTTATTGTCATTAACAAACCAACAGGGCTTGTGGTCCACCCAGGGGCAGGCAATCACAGCGGGACACTAGTCAATGCGTTAATTCATCACTGCCAGGGATCTCTTTCTGGGATTGGCGGCGTCGAACGGCCGGGAATCGTCCACCGCTTAGATAAAGACACAAGTGGACTCATGGTTGTCGCAAAGACTAACCATGCCCATCAACACCTGACCAAACAGTTTGCCAGTCGCACAATTGGGCGTAAATATATGGCACTTGTCTGGGGTTTACCTAAACCTCTTTTCGGAACAATTGATGGCTCAATCGCACGATCACGCTTTAATCGCCAAAAAATGACAATTACAGAAACCCATGGCAAAGAAGCCCGGACAGAATATCGTGTGCAAGAAATATACGATGAGGTAGCAAGTCTTGTTGCGTGTACCCTCCATAGTGGGCGCACACACCAAATTCGGGTGCACATGGCGTCTATTGGTCATGGCTTGGTTGGCGATACAACGTATGGACGCTTGCCTCGCTTTCCCACCGCACAGCTTCGCGCACGAATAAACGCTCACTTAGCCGCACACAACCATCAGCACTTACACGCCTATGAACTGCACTTTATTCACCCAGAAACAAACAAAGAGATTTCATTTGAGGCGAATACTCCCTATTTATTTGATAAGTTTAAGAAAGAAATCAAAATAACTTGAAATATTGGCGATAATTTGCTAATTTAGAATAAAATTACACTGTATATGCATGGATCTTAGCAAGTTCAAACGACCGATCACGCCGCTGTCTGGTGAAGACTCCCTCTCTCATTACATTCGGAGTGTAAATAAATTTCCCCTCTTGACGCCTCATGAGGAGGAGGTCCTCGTCAAAATGTGGGTCGAGAATGGTAACATTGAAGCTGCCCAAGCACTGATCAACACGCACCTGCGGCT
This sequence comes from Alphaproteobacteria bacterium, assembly GCA_023898725.1. Lineage (NCBI taxonomy): Bacteria > Pseudomonadati > Pseudomonadota > Alphaproteobacteria > Alphaproteobacteria bacterium. The sequence continues at coordinate 832,584 of CP060236.1, read as the reverse complement.
TGCCATAAAAATTGCCGGTGGGTATAGTGGATATAATTTTGTCATGGCGGAGCTTATTTCCGAAGCAACAGTGGGGCTTTCCCTTGCGGTACGGAATTTTGATGCGGCGCAGGGTGCTCGATTTTCAACGTATGCCACATGGTGGATTCATGCACAGCTAAAACAGTACGCTCTTCACAATTGGTCTTTGGTCAAGGTTGGCACAACGCGGGCACAAAAAAAACTTTTTTTTACATTGCGACGGTTAAAAGCAAAAATTCAGGGTGAAGATAGCCAAACGCTATCTTCCTCACAATGTCAATCTATTGCTAGTGAACTTGGTGTCACCACACAAGAAGTTGCCAACATGGAGCAACGTCTGGGAGGACGTGATTTCTCTCTTCAAACACCCCTGAGTTCAGGAGGTGATGGAGACGAATCAACGTTTGAAGACATCACTGAAGACAATGCTCTCAACCCTGAAGAGTATGTTATCGCAACAAATGAACATACCTATCGTCTCAATCTGGCTAAGTCATTTCTGTCACAACTCAGCGCCCGCGAACGTGCGATCATCATGCACAGAATTTGCCAAGAAAAACCAAAAACGCTAGAGGTTCTAAGTCAAAAATTTGGAATTTCCCGCGAACGCATTCGTCAGATTGAATCCGTAGCCCTCAGAAAAGTACGCAGCTTTGCGCAAGGCCTGCCAAATTAGCTCACAAAAAGGAATGAAAAAAAAGGCACGACCCCATAAATACCAGTGATGACGCCACAACGAACACCAACAAACTCCGGCTGCTGCAGCAAGCATGCTTACCCAAGAAAGCCCCTCAACACGCACCATTGCCAGAACATTTAACCGGTCGAACTGCTCCCCAATGAGAAATAACAATCGAAATATCAACACCAACACCCTATTCCAACTTTCATTCGGTTCAATCCCAACACACACGAGACTGACATCGATAAGCAGAATTGGCATAAGCACAAACCCCATTAATGGAATTGCCACAAAATTTGCCAATACCCCAATCCCCAGAACTCCACCTCCAGGGATTTGAGAAGCAAAGACAGCCGTAAGAGCGCTCAAACGCAGGGTAACAGAAAGGTTGCTAAGCGTTCGAATAGGAAATTCTTGCAACACAGAGTCCCTGTATGCCGGAACACCTACGCGACGAGTGTGCATTCCAGCTAACGTGAGCACACACAAGATCGACATTTGAAAGCCTGGCCTAAAAAGAGCCTCTGGCCACACCAAGAGTACGCCCAGCCCCCCACCAAGACTTGCCCATATCAGGCACAATTGACGTTGGCAGATGGAAAAAAACGTCAGAAACGCTGCTGCAATTGTCGCACGCACAGCTGTTATTGATGGCCAACACAGCCAACAATACCCCCCCACCACAAGAAGACTCATCATAGCGCCTGCAACCATAAACGCCCGTGCATACCATGATCGTCCCCATATAAGTGTCAAGGCACGCATACTTGCTGCAATGACGCCACCTAATAAACTAACGTGTAATCCCGAAACAGCCAGTACATGAGAAATACCCGTGTTTCCAAAATGGCATCGTACTTTTTGATTAACCATCCCCTTTCCAAGGACCAGTTTTTGATAAACACCTGCCACATGGGGATGATAGACGGTGAGGTCCTCTGCACGCTTTATAATACGGATACGCAAGGAGGGTAATTGCGGCGCCGGCGATCCCAAAAATGAAGGAAGTGTATGTATGTGCCAAATTTTCATCTGCCCCTGAATACCCTGCCACCGCAAGTAATCGCTACGATCAAAGAATCCATATTTTTTCCCGCTGAACACAGGAGAAACAAGCCCATGCACAAAAACACGTTGCCCTTCTTGAGAACAGCGATTCCGTGATGTCCACGCCTGTATCTTCCACTCTTTACGACGCAACACCATTTGGCATTGTTTTTCCCATATTTGTGAAGAATCCACATCCCACACACCCTTTTCTACATAGGCCTTATCCACTAAAGTATTGGCATAGCGCATACTTTTATGCCAATGCATATGAAGAATACCGCCAACAAGCGCAAGAGGCACCCCAACTCCGTGACATAGTTTCTGATCATACATGATGCGCACCGCAATGCAGCCAACGGCACCCCATGCGACCAAAGAAGACCACAAACACAAAAAGCACTGATAAACCCCTATACCCACAGCAAAAATAATCACATACCAGTAAAAAATTTGGCTTTTATCTTGGTAAAGCGCTTGCGTGAACATGCGTATGCTACCTATGTGCCATAAAAATCGAGTCAGAATGCGATGCGATCTATACATACGTTATTATTTTGCTTATGATCCCTCGTAATAATTGTTTTTAGAATACGTGAAGAGGGTTGGTCAAAAATATGACAGTTGTTACACGTTTTGCCCCATCACCTACTGGATATCTGCATATTGGAGGGGCACGCACCGCTCTTTTTAATTACTTATTTGCCAAGCACCATGGCGGGAAATACCTTCTGCGCATTGAGGATACAGATCGCGAACGCTCCACACAAGATGCTGTTGATGCCATTCTGGAGGGTCTGGCATGGCTTGACCTGCCTCCTGACGCCCCCCCTGTGTACCAATATGCACGTGCGGAACGCCACCGCCAGGTTGTTCAAGAACTCCTTGATTCAGGCAACGCCTACTATTGCTATTGTTCACCCGAGGAACTGGAACAAATGCGTGAAACCGCACGCTTAGCAAAAAAACCAATAGGATATAATGGCATGTGGCGCGACCGGGATCCATCAACAGCCCCTTCTGGTGTACACCCTGTTGTCCGTCTTAAATCTCCTCAGGTGGGAACAAGTACCATTGCTGATTTGGTTCAAGGAGAAGTGTGTGTGGATAACCGGCAACTCGATGACTTTGTTTTGCTTCGCGCTGATGGAAACCCCACCTACATGCTGTCGGTTGTTATTGATGATCATGACATGGGAATCACACACATTATACGTGGTGACGATCACTTGACAAACGCCTTTCGGCAGAAAAATATCTATGAGGCCATGGGGTGGCCTATACCACAATTCGCCCATATTCCCCTCATTCATGGATCTGACGGGGCGAAGTTATCAAAGCGTCACGGCGCATTAGGGGTTCAGGCTTACAAAGATAGGGGATTACTCCCCCAAGCGCTGTGCAATTATTTGCTGAAATTAGGCTGGGGACATGGAGATGATGAAATAATTTCGCGCACACAAGCCATAAATTGGTTTGACGTTGGCGCCATTGGTAAGGCCGCTGCGCGGTTTGATGTGCAAAAACTTCTTCACCTGAATGGGCATTATATCCGCCAGCAATCTCCTCCTAAGATTCTGGAGAACGCTCTTCCTTTCGTCGAAAAAGCTTGGGGCAGCTCTTTGAGCAATGACCAAAAGTCCCTCCTACACAAAGGAATTCATGGACTCCAGGAGCGTGCCAAAGATTTATGTGAGCTCGCACAGCATGCCTTAGTATACATCACCCCGCGGCCCATCACTATTGACCCAGAGGTAGAATCTCTTATTGCATCAGGCAAAGCGTTTCTCCCCGATGTCTTAGTTTTGCTTTCAGCTCTCTCGTTGTGGGAAAGGAGCGGTATTGAGAAAGTATTGCGGGATTATACAGAGAACAAAGGAATCAAGTTTGGTGTACTTGCTCAGGCTTTGCGTGCAGGCGTAACGGGCAAAAAACACTCACCAGGTATTTTTGAGGTCTTAGAAGTTTTTGGTAAAGAAGAGGCTTTGGGACGTATTCAGGATGTGCTAGTATTGTAAACAGTGTCATCTTTATTTTTGCAAAAATGCCAGATTCTAGAAGTCAGGGGCTATTATTAATAGATGACCAGCATGTGCAGTTACCCCACAGGAAAGGCACTTTAGGCCCCGACGTTATTGACGTCCAATCATTTTACAAACAAACGGGGATGTTCACATTTGACCCCGGCTTTACCTCTACCGCAAGCTGCGAATCTGCCATAACATTTATTGATGGAGATAAAGGTGAATTGCTCTACCGCGGATATCCTATTGAAGAATTGGCCAAGCACTCAACTTTTTTGGAAACAAGCTATCTGCTTTTGCATGGAGAACTTCCTACACCACAGGATTATGATGCCTTTGTTGGTTCTATTAACACGCATACAATGGTTCATGAAAAGCTTGTAAAGTTTTATGATGGCTTTCACCATGACGCCCACCCGATGGCTATTATGATTGGTGTTGTTGGTGCATTATCTGCCTTTTATCATCAGGCAGTAGACCTTAATGATTCAGAAAGCCGTCTTGATGCTTGCTATCGATTGGTGGCAAAGATGCCTACACTCGCTGCAATGGCCTATCGATACTCATGCGGTTGGCCATTCAACTATCCTCAAAATACCTTAGGATATGCAGAAAATTTCCTTCATATGTTATTTAGCCAACCCACGCAGGCCTATGCCCTTTCACCAACTATCGCGCGCGCCCTGGATAAAATTTTAATTCTGCATGCTGATCACGAACAAAACGCCTCTACCGCCACCGTTCGTCTGGCAGCCTCAAGTCAAGCCAATCCATTTGGATGCATTGCTGCTGGTATTGCCTGCTTATGGGGGCCAGCACACGGGGGCGCCAATGAAGCTGTCATACGCATGCTTACAGAAATTGGGACACCCGCAAATATTGGGAAGTACCTTGCTAGGGCTAAGGATAAAAACGATCCCTTTCGGCTTATGGGGTTTGGCCATCGCGTATACAAAAACTATGACCCACGAGCCGCGGTTATTCGTGAAGATTGTCATAATGTACTCAAGGAAGTGGGTTGCGTGGGATCTCCTCTTTTTGACATCGCGCTTCAGCTTGAATCACAAGCATTGGAAGATGATTATTTTATAGAAAGAAAACTTTTTCCAAACGTTGACTTTTATTCCGGAATCATTTTAAAAGCTATAGGTATACCCGTACAAATGTTTCCAGTATTGTTTGCCGTTGGACGTACTGTTGGATGGACCTCACACTGGCTAGAAATGAGTAATGAAAGTCATAAAATTGGGAGACCTCGACAACTATATATAGGTGCTAAAAAAAGACACTACATTGATATACAAAAAAGGTAAAAAACAATGGCAGATAATAATAAAAAATCATATAAACTTGTCATTCTCAAGCCTGGCGAAGCTACTGAATGGGGATTCGCCATCAACGACAACACCAATGGCAGCACGAGCAGTATTAGAAAAATCATTCTTTGGATAGGGTTCACAGCATCTGCTGTGGGATCTATGTATTTTCTCGGTTAGAAAAATGTGACAGAAAAAGTGATAATGATTGTTGAGACATAGGCATTTTTCCTGTTTCTCTTCCAAAAACAAGGCCCTGCTCTTTAATGAATACTAAATAAGTGCCCCAGGAACCCCTTGGGTAGTGGAGTGCTCAAAATGGAAGATTTTATCAGGGTATATTTGTGCCCGAATCTGGTGAGCTGCTTGGGCGGCCTCGCTAAATCCTGAAAGAATAAGCTTAAGTTTATGGGGGTAATCCGCCACATCACCCACAGCATATATACCTTCTGCATTGGTTTTCATGGTAAGAGGATCAACTGTAATGTGCTTATTTTGAAGGGTTAGCCCCCACTCACTAATGGGCCCTAAACTCATGGAAAGTCCAAAGAATGCCAACAGCGCATCAACAGCAAGGGTGCGTGTTTCTCCATCCATGTCCGTCACGGTGACACCTGATAGCACTCCCTCATTTCCCTGCAAACCCTTAAGCTGGTATGGTGTCACAAGTTCAATCTTTCCTGAATCTACTAAATCATGGAGTTTCGCTACGGAATCAGGTGCTGCGCGAAACCTATCGCGGCGATGAACCATATATATACACTTCGCCGTTTTGCTTAAGGTCAAGGCCCAGTCAACTGCAGAGTCTCCACCACCTGCGATCACAAGACGCTTGCCATCAAATTGGTTGCGATTTTTTACATAATAAAATACGGACTTGCCTTCGTAGCGCTCAATGCCCTCAAGAGGGGGACGATTAGGACCAAAAGCCCCTACCCCTGCAGCAACAATAACAGCTTTGGCCTTAATCTCCGTACCCTTGGATGTTTTTACGTACCATTCATCTTCCACGTTACGCAATTCATCCACGCGCTGATTTAGGTGATAGACAGGACGAAAAGGAGCTGCCTGAGACTCAAGATTATCAATAAGATCACCCCCCAAAATTGCAGGATAGGCAGGGATATCATAGATTGGTTTTTCCGGATAAAGGGCACGACATTGGCCTCCAATACCATCCAAGGCCTCCACAGCGTGACACTGGAAGCCCATCATGCCACACTCAAAAATGGCGAAAAGCCCAACAGGACCTGTTCCAATTATGACAACATCTGTTGTGTGCATATATCTCTAAATCTATTGCTTTTTTTCTGTACGCATTCTAGCGTGTTTCATAAAAATGAGAAGCCCTAATCCCCCTACTGCCCAAAACGATCCAAGGATAAAAATAGACGAACTGCCATAATGCTGGAGAAGATATCCAGCTGTTGCATTGCTGGCATATAAGAACACCCCTGCGACCAAATAAAATAAACCAAAGCCAGTTCCCCGCAGACCTTTTGGCACAGTATTGGCTATTTCCGCAAACAAAAGACTTTGGTTCAGGCCAAACTGTAATCCCCAAACGGCAACCCCCACATAAACCATCGCAACACCTTCCGCACGGGCCATAAACATATTGGCAACGATCATGAGCACAGAACAAAGCATCAACATATGAATTCTGTTCACACGATCTGAAAGACGACCCACCGGGTAGCTGATAAGGGCAGCGAGAATATTCTGCATCATCATAATTGTGGGCGCATCACAGGCATTTAACCCTTTTTCTTGCGCATGTAGAATCAAAAAGCTTCCTGCAGGATTAGCTAGACAATAAAAGGCAGCAACTCCTAAAATAAACCAGTATTTTTTTGGTAAATTATTAATTTCATGAAAAGAAAAGTGTGAACGGACTTGAGTATTCCGTGGATTCTCTTTTTTATCCTTAACAAAAAAGAGAAGCAGCAAAAGAGCAGTTACCGGAGGAACGATAGCCACGGTAAAAATAAATTGATAGTCTCCACTTGTTTTATGCATTAACCACCACAAAAGGGCGGAGCCTCCCAAAGAACCCACCATCCCAAGGCTATTACGCAGTCCATAGGCTGCTCCTTTTGTTTCCCTGTTCGAGTAGTCACTAATCAGGGCCTCCCGGGGCGACGCCTGCAGTCCATTGCCGAGACGGTCCAAAACACGGGCAAAAATCACAATCCCCAGAAAAGGGAAGAAGGCTAGCAACGGCCGCGAAAAAACAATAAACACAAGGGCAATAACTAGCAAAAATTTACGACACCGAAAAATATCGCTGATTACACCCGAAAATACACGCAAGAAATAGGCGACAAGCTCCAACCCCCCTTCAATATGTCCCAAGGCAAAAGGACTGACCTTCAACACTGTGGTCATATATGTTGGCATCGCCGTAAACATGATGCTTGCCGAAATATTTACAAGCATACTCATAAAGCTTATAATATAAATAGGAAATTCTAACCGGCGCGATTGAGTCATTAATGTAACTTTTATAAAACAAAAGCAAACACTATCAGAAGTATATGATTATGCAAAGAAATACCTTGAAAGCTTTGGTTTTCTTGAGGATTTGGCGTTCTAATCTGTGAAAAAATGGCGCCCAAAATCCTATAGACACAGAATCTACTTTTCCTGCGTATAGTGGTTCAAGAAAGTTTACATCTCACGATGTAACCTATCACGCAACTCAATAAGAGTTTCCGCAAAAGAATCAGGGTGTATCCCGGGGTTTTGCACTCTGTACTCATGGGCAAACCGCTCTAGGTCAACAGCTGTGGCGGTATGACGAAGCCCTTCTTGATAGGCAGTCCAAGCCCCAAGAACAATTATTGCCGTATCAGCAGGAGTAACACAAACAGACTTTACTTCAGTTGCCACTTGCATGGCATCTAAGCCGTCAATATCCACACCAGGAAGGCGCCCCTGAAACAAACTAACGGCTAATCGCTGAAGTTGTCCGGCAACACAAACGCGATGGCCATCACTCTCTATTGCATCTATCAGTCCACTCAAAAATGCTTCTTTTTGCTCTGCCACAGTTCCTCCTCTTGGGTCACGGTAATGCAAGGCAAAGTGCCATAGACGCCCCAGAAATTCATGTGGAGACATATTGATATCCAAAGAGGTTATCTTGTCTTCAATATCAAGAAGACCACCAAATGACTGACCGACTGCACGCATTAGACCAAGAGCTTGCAGAAGCATAGTCTGACGTGACTCTTCCAATAATTCCATCGTTTCCAAGAAATTGCCATAGGAGGTACTTATTGCTTCTTCTGTAAGACCTCTTTGATGATCCCAAACAAGTTCATACGCGCGTTTCGTAGCCGAATCTCGACCCAAAACATGGACATCAATGCCGTCAGCCGCCATATCTATCAGTCTTTCTTGAGGAGGAAGAATATTTTGCCCAACAGGAGACCGAAGAATGTCGAGGACACGGGTGGCGTACCCATGATGCCATGGTGAAAGACCTACATACTCATAAACACGAGCCACACGGCTTTTGCGTTCGTCATGGCTGCGCTCTAAGAGAATAGCCATAGCCTCCTCTCGGCTTTCCCCATCGAGGCGAATACCTTCAATCATATTAATAAAATCATCAACATTGCTCATCTGCGCATGCGGGGAGTACAGTCTATGGGTTGTAAGAAGAGCGTGCATTACATGCTCTTCTTTCTCCAGGCGTGGATAAAGCCTCCAGATCTTGGCAACGAAATCGTCACGATGCAGCGGCTGTATACCGGAGAGAATGCGCATAACTTCCACCCGATTTGATGGCGTCATGTCTTCTGTCGTTAGACTGCCTGCGTGGGCAATGCACCCCTCAACACTCCCTGGTGGCAATCCAGAAAGGATACGAACAAGCCGAGAGACATCAGCACCACGTGCCTCTATGCCCAAAAAAGTGCGCGCATGATATACATTATCCATCCACCTCTCATAGGAGCTTCTATCTGGAGTCAGAAGGCGTGCAGCTACATCGACGTGAGGTTGTTCCAATAAGCCAGAATCAGGAGGAGCCGTATATCCCATCCCAGATAACCCAGGAACAACTGTTTCGGGGGCCTCAGGATTTGCAGCACGCTGATCCGACCCCCAAACATGTGATAGTAATAGCGTGGCATTTGCCGCAAAAAATAGGCTTACATACGTTCCGCTAATGATCTTTTTCATAAGATTAAGAATTATTAATGCAGATTAATGTATTTGAGTTGTATTAAATTTTTATTTAAAAATAAAAATTTAATTTATATCAGTAAAAGACCTCATGTTTAAGGTTGGGAGTAATTATCAAAAAATTATTTTTTGTAATTTCCAGCATCTTCGCTTAGTGACGATTCCAGTTTTTACATTTGTGAGGAGTTTCGTCCAGAAATTTTCTGTAATAAAGTGGAGGAAAGAGTGAAGATTGACCACAGAAAAGTTTTTTTCACTATAATAAGTATGGGGTATTGCATGACTGAGAATTCATACAGTATTGTTTGAAAAAGGGGTTCATTGCGCAACAGAATAAACCCTCAAGAAAGAGAGAGAACAATGAAAATTGTAGCGTTCGCTGCCACCAATAGCAAAAAATCCCTTAATAATCAGCTTATTCACTATGCTTCGGCTCTTATAAAAAGTGAAATTTTACAAGGCGCAGATATTGAAATTATCGACTTGAATGATTTTGAAATGCCAATTTACAGCATCGATCGGGAACAAGACAGTGGAATTCCCGCTCTTGCACATCGTTTCTTTGATACGATTGGCGCTTCCGATGCTCTGATCATTTCTTATGCTGAGCATAATGGGTGCTATACGACGGCATTCAAAAATATTCTTGACTGGATATCACGCATCAATATGCGTGTTTTTCAAGACAAGCCCATGGTAATATTATCTGCTTCTGTTGGAATAAAAGGGGGGTCAAGCGTGATGAGGATCGCTCAGGAATCGGCACCATTTTTTGGAGCAATCGTCAAATCTACGCTTTCTATCGGTAGCTTTAATGATAATTTTGACAATCAATCTGGCAAACTAACGAACGCCACTCTTAATCAAAAACTAAAATTAGCCCTTCAGGCTCTAATCCCAATTGAAAAATTGCAATCCTAGACGTTTGAGGGTAAGTTTCAGATTACAGTGGTTAGTTTTTGGTTATTTACATGGCAACAAAGTCTCATAATGCATCCCCCGCACCCAAGAAAGAAGCCCTTAATAAAGTAACACCCTCTCATGAAAAATCTTCTTACACAGATATTATTCGGGACCTCGCAAAGGTTTTAGACGATACAAAACTTACCGAGATTGAATTTGAAAATCCAGGTATTGGACGGGTGCGCGTGTGCCGCCACACCTATCAGGGTCATTCAGCACCCGTGCCAGCGGGGAATTTTTTTCCTGTCGGTGCACAAACAGAAACTATCGCCCCAGAAAATCCCTCTCCTTCTTCACAGCAACAGTCTGATGAGATTGTGAAATCTCCCATGGTTGGTGTCGCGTACATGGCCCCCACGCCCGGTGAAAAAAACTTTATTGCAGTAGGGGCGAGGGTTAAAAAAGGGGATACTCTTGTGATTATTGAAGCTATGAAGGTCATGAATCCGATTCGTAGTACCAAAGATGGTGTTGTAAAAGCAATTCTTATAAACAACGAAGATCCTGTTGAGTTTGATCAACCTTTGGTTTCTATTGGATAAGCAGAGGGATATATGTTTCACAAGATTTTGATTGCTAATCGCGGTGAAATTGCTCTTCGGATCATTCGTGCCTGCAAGGAAATGGGTGTGCGAACGATCATTGCACACTCTACCATCGATGCAGAAAGCAAACCCGTCCGCCTCGCTGATGAGTCTATATGCATTGGCCCGGCACCTTCCCGTGACAGCTATTTAAATATGCAGTCTATTATCTCAGCAGCGGTTATTTCAGGAGCACAAGCCATTCATCCAGGCGTTGGGTTTTTGTCTGAGAATGATACCTTTGCCAGCATGGTCGAGGAACATGATCTTATATTTATCGGTCCCTCTCCTACGCATATCAAGGTTATGGGTGATAAGGTAACGGCTAAACAAACGCTCGAGAAATTCGGTGTACCTGTTGTGCCAGGATCTGCCGGAGCGGTGCGGGATGATCAAGCTGCACTACAGTACGCACGTAGTATTGGTTTTCCAATTCTTATCAAAGCGTCCAGCGGTGGTGGCGGAAAAGGGATGCAGATCGTGTATAGCGAAAAGGACATTCCTCACGCCTTGCGTATCGCACGATCCGAAGCAAAATCCAATTTTGGTGATGACACCGTATTTATGGAAAAGTATCTGACAAAACCTCGGCACATTGAAGTGCAGGTACTCGCTGATAATTATGGAAATGTTGTGCACTTAGGTGAACGTGACTGTTCTATTCAACGGCGTCATCAAAAAATTTGGGAGGAAGCACCTGGATTTTCTCTTACAGAAAAAGAGCGTTATAAACTAGGAAAAGTGGTTACACGTGCGGTGCAAAAGCTTGGTTACAGAGGGGTTGGAACCTTTGAGTTTTTGTATGAAGAGGGTCAGTTTTACTTTATTGAGATGAACACACGCATTCAAGTGGAACATCCCATCACGGAAATGATTACAGGAATTGACCTCATTCGTGAGCAAATTCGTGTAGCTGCAGGTGAAAAACTACGTTTCAAACAATCAGATATTCGCTTTTCTGGCCACGCTATTGAATGTCGCATTAATGCGGAAGATCCCGAAACATTTATGCCCTCTCCTGGCCTGGTTGAAAAATATCACCCTCCCGGAGGCATGCATGTGCGGGTCGACAGTCACTTATATGCCGGATACAAAGTTCCGCCGACCTATGACAGCCTTGTGGGCAAGATCATTGTCTACGGAGAAACCCGTGCCGAATGTCTTGCCCGACTCCAGCGTGCCCTAGAGGAATTCGTGATTACAGGAATCAAAACAAATATTCCCCTACACAAACGCCTCGCACACAATAGCAATATTGCTGAGGGTGCCTTTGATATTCACTGGCTTGAACGGTACTTGGCAAAGCCTGAGTAGAGAAATAAAGCATTCTTAATAAAAACAAAAAAAACCTGCGTTATTCTCATCTACCTTTGTGTACCGCCAAGGTACTCAATGAGCGTTGGCCATATCTCTGGTCGAGAAAATACTCTGCCCGTTGGATTTTGTGGTGTTATAAGTACTGGGCTGACGACAGTATCGTAACAAAACATGAGAGTTCGAATAAAATCAACTGCTTCGGCTGAGTTTCGCATAGGCTTAAATAAAAATGACCTGTGCTTCGTAAGAAAGCGCAAAAAAACAGGTGATATTTTTGATGCCTCATGAAGCACTTTGAGTACTCTTAGTCCTTGATGTTCTGCCAGTTTTTCATGCAGCGTCAGATAGGGTAAAAAATCAGGAGCACTCATAATTTTGAGGCAAGGAAGCACGTGCTCTATCTTACAGTACATAGTGGTGTGCGTAATACACCTGATAACCTCTAATTGCCCTTCTGGACCCAAACCCCAAGAAGAGTTTTCGGCATAAAAATCTTGCTGCCACGAGAGCCACGAGCGATATCCCTCTTGCGTTGCTCCTGGAAGCCCTAGCGTATTGTGGATCAAGGTGTTTTTTTGTTGCGCGGTGAAGTGAGGAAGAAAATCTTTTGCATAAATTCTTACCAAGCAATCCAGACGAGCTCTCATAGACTCATAGGGCTCACAGCGGCTCACAATACACAGAGCAAGACGGTGAGCTATTGTGTTCTTTTCGTGCAGACTCAAAGAACCAGGAAAATCATCAGCATACACTCTTTCTATGGCCTGAAGCCAAGGTCCTTTATCATGTTCTGGGAGATAAAAAAGTTTTTCAATCAGCCATGCTTTTTCCGATAAACCCAGATTGCCAGGGAAATCAGGGGAGTCAATTCTTTCCATGCACGCCCGCTCAGATAGTTCCTCCGCACCAGAGGAACTATCACTGGGGTCAGAAAAAAATGCTTCAGAGTCAGAGTGTATTGCCCTTGGTGATCGATCATAAGAGGATTCCTCCTCTTCACTTCTAAGCGCCGAGGAAGCCTGTAGCGCTAAGTGAGTAACAAAAAGAAGCGTTAGAATGTAGCATGATTTCATTTTTATATTTATTATCACATATTAGAATAATACGTAATTGAAGTAAATAAACAATAGTTTTTTATACACAAAAAATACACAGTATCCGTGTTTTTCACCACAGTATCTGCGCAATTGTATTGCGTATCTACACTTCTTTTTTATACCAGCATTGTGGGGCATGTGGAGCGAAACAACGTAGTTTTTTGATCGCATTGAATATGTTTTGAAAAATTCTGTAATTAAAGGGATATTGGGATTGTTTTTAAGGTTTTGCTAATAATTTCGGGATATGAATAGATTATAGAAAAAGGAAACGAAGAATGTATTTAGCCGAAGTTATTCGCCTGCTTGTTGGCGCTTTATGTCTTGCGTTTGCTTCAGGGGCGTCTTTCTTCGTTTAAATAGGCATTATTGCGATTTACTCCAAAGATGCGTATGGTGTATCTACGATTGAAGCAGTGTAGTTATGCGGATATGTTTTGTTATTGGTAGCTTGGCCTGTGGAGGAGCAGAGCGCCAACTCATCAATCTTGCTAAAGGACTGCGCCAACGCAAGCACGATATTCATATCGTCAGCCTAAAACCTCTTGATAAAGAAAACCCCCTGGCGTGTGAAAGTGGTCTGCACTATCACTCCCTAAGCATCCATGGGGGAAGAGAGATGGCCTTTGGTATCCCCTCATTAGTCAGCCTCTTCTACAGACTAAGACCTCACATTATTCATAGCTACCTCCCCTTGAGCAATGTGCTCATGGCGGCGCTGAAACCATTCATTCCGAAGCATAAGTTGGTATGGGGAATCCGTGATTCTTTGGCAACCTGGGGTGGCTATAGCCTAAAAACACGAACCATTGCAAGTCTTGAGCGTCTTTTATCGCAGGTTCCTCATCGCATTATTGTCAACTCACACACAGGACAAAAGAATCTGCACACACGGGGATACAGAGCGCCGCAAGAGATTATTCCCAATGGCATTGATACAGATTTTTTTTGCCCGGGACATAGTCAGTTCCGGCAAAGCTTGGGAATTTCTCACGAAAATATTCTTATAGGAATGGTGACACGTGTTCAACGAATCAAAAACATTGAGCGTTTCATTGCAGCTGCCGCTCACGTATCACGTGCAAACTCAACTGTGCGTTTTGTGCTCGTGGGGTCAGGTGACAAAGACTACAAAGAAAAATTGGAGAAAATGGTTGAGTCCCAGGGGCTATCTTCCGTATTCCACTTTTATCCGCACATCACAAATCCTGTTGCTATCTATCGCTCTCTTGATATACATGTCCTCACTTCGGTTGCAGAAGGGTTTCCCAACACACTGTGTGAAGCAATGGCATGCGGAGTTCCCTGCGCAAGCGCACAAGTAGGAGACGCTTCTGCAATTATTGGTGCGCATGGAGAAACGTTTAACCCTTCCACCACACTTAGTGTTGTCAACGCGATCACCCTTCTTGTAAAGCGCATACAGGGTGATAAAGAAAACATACGAAACCAATGCCGTAATCATATTACTGATAATTTTACATGTGAACGACTGGTGAAACGCACAGAGCATGTGTTACAACAAATACTCAGAAGTTAAGGATTTTTTTGATGTGTGGCATTGCCGGTGTTTTTGCACCCCATAAACTGACACCCAACCGCCTCAAGGATGCCCTGGGAATCATGTCAGAGACCTTACTTCACCGAGGACCCGATAGTCATGACACATGGCTTGATGAAAATCTCCAAGGAGGATTATGCCACAGGCGCCTAGCAATCGTCGACCTTAGTCCTGCCGGAAACCAACCAATGGCTTCTCAGTGTGGACGCTATATCCTCTGCTATAACGGAGAAATGTACATCGCTAATGAGCTCCGTATGGAGCTTAGCAAAAAAGGGCATACCTTCCGCGGTCACTCAGATACAGAAGTAATCGTACAAGCGTGCGTCCAATGGGGAGTGGTTGAAGCAACCAAACGGCTTGTGGGTGAGTTTGCCTTTGCGTTGTGGGATACCCACACACGAACACTGGCATGTGTGCGTGATCGCTTGGGTGTCAAGCCTCTCTATTGGGCCTACCGTGATGGCATGTTTGGTTTTTCTTCTGAGATCAGCGCACTCATGCGTACAGGCCTTTACGAAACAACCATTAATCCCCAAGCACTGAATGCCTATCTCACACTTGGTTACGTACCAGAACCACTCAGTATTTACACAGGCGTCTTCAAGCTTAATCCAGGGGAAATTCTTACCTATTCTTTAGGAAAGGAACCTACATGTGGATCCTATTGGGATTTTCATGCCCTTGCAAATAAAGAGCCAGATGGATCCATACCCTATAGCCAGGCAAAAAATCAGGTACACAAACTTCTCAAAAATGCTGTCCGGGGGCGCATGATGTCAGATGTACCATTAGGATCATTGCTTTCAGGGGGCATTGACTCCTCACTGGTTACGGCTATTTTGCAGGAGTATTCTGCAAGCCCTGTAAAAACTTTCACGATTGGATTTGAAGAACAGGGATTCAACGAAGCAATTTTCGCCCGCGATGTTGCGCGTCATTTAGGAACAGATCACCACGAACATTATGTAACATCCATGGATGCGCGCAATATAATTCCTGACCTTCCCGGCATGTATGGTGAGCCTTTCTCAGACTCATCCGCAATCCCCACATTTCTGGTTTCAAAGCTCGCCAAAACTCAGGTCACGGTGACACTTTCTGGGGATGGTGGTGACGAAATTTTTGGTGGATACTCCCGCTATGACTACGCTCAGCGTATCGCTGGATATATGAAAATTCTGTCCTTTCCAAAGGCTGTGGGGTGGTTTCTTGAAAAAATACCAACAGCACTTATTCCCACATGGTTGGGGAAATCTTACGCCACCAGACTCAACCGCCTGGGATTTATCTTGCGAAGCTCCCCATCACATCTGCCGCTTCATTTAGTCCAACAATGGGTGGTGGGGGAAATTCTATCTCCTGAGTGGATATCTTCCTATCATTCTATGTATGAACAAAAGCAACACAACGATCTTATTCCTAGTTTTATGATAGCCGATACGCTACAGTACTTGCCTGGTGATATCTTAACCAAAGTTGATCGCGCGAGTATGGCTGTTTCTTTAGAGTCACGCATTCCTCTTCTGGATCATCGACTGGTAGAGTACGCGTGGACATTACCTCAGACTTATAAGCGCCAGGCTGGGGGAAGTAAAAGAATTTTGCGGGATATTCTTGCGCACTATATACCCAAGCATTTGATTGAGCGACCTAAAATGGGATTTGGTGTGCCAATGGGAGAATGGTTGAAAAATGACCTTCACGCATGGAGTCGGGATTTACTCACGAGTGATACGGCAAAGTTATATTTTCACCATGATAGACTCATGAATACTTTCGACCAGCATGTTTCTGGTGCTGTAAATAATCCCTACCGCCTTTGGAATATACTGAGTTTTGTTTCTTGGCATAAAAGCCACCACTGATTGCCCCCCTAAGAGGATTTGTACGATGACAGAAAACTACTTTATTACAACAAACACAGTGCCAGAAACGCAGTCCCCCCTTCACACTATTTATACTCGCGACGGACATATTATTTTCGCAGGATTTGGCGAGTACAGTGGTGTTATTAGGGCTTTTCATAAACAGACACATAGGACAGATTCGCCCACACCAAAGAACTGTTCCCTCAGTGACATCAAAAAAATGCTCCTTGCGGCTGCTGGAACACCGTTTCAAAAAAAGGTGTGGTCTGCAGTGAAAAATGTACCAAGAGGAACCGTTACAACATATGGACAGCTTGCAGAAGCCATTGGAAAGCCCACAGCCGTACGTGCCGTAGGCACTGCGCTTGGATGCAATCCCATTAGTTATTTCATTCCCTGTCACCGCGTGGTACGCGCATCCCACAATATGTCTGATAGAACACAGGGTTATCGGTGGGGATCAGCCATCAAGCATGATATTATAAGGTATGAAGGTAAATTCATAAATGCTTAAAAACTTCGGGGATAGCCTAATCGCCTATAAGAAAGAGAGCTTCGGGTATAAAGTTATGAAAATTATCCTGCACGGTCAAGGTTTTTCCTGGTGCGACTCCGGCATCGGGGAGGCGGAAGCTATTTTTTAGAAGGGCTTTTCAAGAAAAAGGAAATCATAAAGCACAGCGCAGAAGTGGCAACCAAAACCGATAAAGCAACTGTGTAATTTTCAGCACTGTACACACGCAATCCATTGTCCATTGTTCCATCCCAATTCATGTCAAGCATTTTTCCAATAGTTTGATTCAAAAGACCACTGCCCAGCATATTAAATGTGTTCACTATGCCAATGATTAACCCTGATGTTTGGGGTGTAGCATACTGGGAAGCACCATTAAAACACATCATTTCTGCACCGCATAACATACCAATTGTTACCAAGAACCCAACCAAGAACCCAATGCTCAAACCAGGAATATACAAAATTACACAAAATAGTATCAATATTCCAAGGATAGCCATCCGTAGCATCGCATTAATATTATTAATGTACCGATTCACACAGGGAAGCAAAACAGCACCCAAGATCAAACCCACATACATTTGTACAATTGTTTGCGAAGCAAGTGCGTTATCCCATCCATATTTTGCCGATAAAAAGGCCGTCCCCCACAAGTCAGCAATTGTTGCCAACGGTGTATATACGCCAATAGACATGCATCCATACAGAATAATTGACGGATTAGTCAGTACACCTTTCAAATGTCGGCCAACACCAGAAAAAACAGGGGTATTTGCTTTCTTTTCCTCTTGATTAGAGAGATTTTTAGGAACAAATGTAAGCAAAAGAAAGGCAATCGGAGCACCTATCAACAAGCTATTATTAAGCACCACACGCCAGCTCATAACCTTGAGAAGCTCAGGAACTCCCATTCCCGCACTCAACGCACCCACAACACCGACACTCAAGCCCGCTCCCATAAAAATACCACGCAGATGTATCGGTAACTGATCTGATGTGAACTTCAAACATGACATCATTACTGCGGCAGAACCCAATCCCAAAAGTGATCGACTCACATAGGCCAAATTTAGCGAC
Source organism: Alphaproteobacteria bacterium (assembly GCA_023898725.1). Taxonomy (NCBI): domain Bacteria; kingdom Pseudomonadati; phylum Pseudomonadota; class Alphaproteobacteria; species Alphaproteobacteria bacterium. The sequence goes on along the minus strand of CP060236.1, from coordinate 814,313 downwards.
GTGACATTTGCCAGAGAAAAGACCGCCAGAAGCGTTAAAAAAACAGAAAAAAGACTAATTGTACGCACCCCAAATCTATCCAATAAAATCCCCATAGGGATTTGGGCAAGGGAGTACGCGTATAAATAACATGATCCAAATAGCCCAAACTGCTCACCTGTCATGGAAAATTCTGTTCGCAGTTGAGCAAACATAGCACCCGTACTCACACGAATAGCGTACATGTAAAGAAAAAAAAGATTGAGACTGATCCAGGCAGCTAATACTGGAAAAAAGTGTTTTTTTTGCACAAAAATTATCAACGAACACCGAGTGTAATTACAAACTAAAATAGCAGTGCCGTCAACTGCACGCACGAGCTTCTTCATTATGGATTTTTTTCTGCTGTCGGCTTCTTCCCTGTTCACCTCACACAGTCAGCTCCAGGGGCCCCGGGTTTCTGCAAAAAGAAGGTCCCCACTGCACACCCAGCAACTGCACAAATGATTACAACAAGTGCTGTTGTATAGTCCGCGACTGTATAGACGCGTATATTGCCAATCATCCCTCCACCCCAACTACAGTCAAGAATTTTTCCTATCAGTTGGCTCAATATGGCTCCACCCAGCATATTAAACGTATTCACAATCCCAATGGTTGTTCCTGAAGTTTTCCCAGTTGTATAGTGCGTGGCTCCTGTAAAACAAAGCATTTCCGCACCACACAGTATGCCAATACCAACAAGTCCTGCAGCAAAAGTAATGGCTGAAATATTCGGGATGTACAGGATACTTATCATCAAAAAGAAAATCCCAAATGTAGAAAACTGAATCACCCTGTTATAGTCATGAAGTATGCGACTAATCCAGGGTAAAACGATGCTGCCAAGCATGAGCCCTGCATACATGCGTGTCGCTGCTTTAGCTGCTTGATCAGCCGTCCAATCGAACTTGATCGTGAAATAAGCAGGGCCCCACAAATCTGCCAAAACAGCCAAAGGTGTGTAAACCCCAATTGACAAAAAACCATATAGCATAATGTGGCGATGCGTAATGACTGCCCACACAACACTAATAATCGCCCGCAGATTAAAAGGTTCGGTTGGGGTTCCCCCGTGTGGGGATTTCTTGGCTGGAATGACTATCATGAGCAAAGCAAACAGAGGGATTCCTCCATATGCCACCATCATAAGCACAGAACGCCATGAGTACAGCTCTAAAAAATCCGGAATATTACTCCCTGCTCCCAAAGCACCCATGACCCCAACACCTAAACTCAACCCCATGAATGTTCCCAAGTACTTTTCAGGCATCGTATCAGAAACATACTTGAGGCACGACATCAACACGGCTGCCGATCCAAGACCCAATAACGCGCGGCTGCCGTAAACCAACCAGAGTGTATCGGCATAGGCAAAAATAATCGTCGACATAAGAGTCAGAATCAGTGAAAAAAGAACCACCCAGCGAATACCTAAGCGATCCAATAGAACTCCCATAGGAACCTGCGCAAGAGCGTATGCATAAAAATAACAGGCCCCAAAAATACCGAACTGTCCTGCTGTCATACAAAACTCTGAACGCAGCTGAACAAACATCATGCCTGAACTGACGCGCAACACATAAACATACAGAAAAAAAAGACTTAGGCTGAGCCAGGCTGTAAATGTAGAAAAAGTTAACCGTTTAGTCATAGATCGTATTCTTTCGAATTTCCTGCAGACTAACAGGAAAAAGATTTTTTTGAAGAGACAAGTGATACTTATTTGTTTTTATTTATTTGTTAAATTATTTTTTTTATAATCTTTAAATCATACGCCTGCCTGCACAAAACAGCAGAATCCAACACATGGTTGACTATTTTCTTGTGTTTATCTGCGTTAATTTCTATCCTTATTCATAGAGTAGATAGGTCATTTCGCAAAGTTGAGGTAAAAAATGAAAAAATCTCTTCCCACAAAGAAACAGAAATCCTCCCACCCGCGCCAGGGCTTCTGCGATTCTTTTGCGTATTGGGTTGTGCAAATGTTGCGTTTTTGTGCAGACACATTTTTTAAAAAACGTTACGGTCATAGGGCTGTTGTTCTTGAAACAGTCGCAGCCGTTCCAGGCATGGTGGGGGGAATGTTTCAACACCTCAAAAGTTTACGACGGTGTGCCGATGACAACGGCTGGATTAAAATCTTACTAAGTGAAGCAGAAAATGAACGCATGCATCTGATGACATTCATTGAGATTGCTCAACCTTCCTGGTTTGAGCGCCTTTTGATCATCCTTGTCCAATTTTTCTTTTTTACAGCATACTTCATCCTGTATATTGTCTCCGAGCGCACAGCACACCGCATTGTTGGCTACCTTGAAGAAGAAGCTGTTATTTCATACACACAGTATCTCCATGAAATAGATAGTGGGCAAATTCCAAACACCCTTGCTCCTGCTATTGCTGTCGCGTACTGGGGATTACCCAAAGGGGCGCGTCTGCGTGAGCTGGTTTTGGCTGTGCGTGCGGATGAAGAAAATCACCGAGATGTAAACCATTCTTTTGCTAATCAGCTGACAGCTAAAGAGCACTCATAGCACCAGGGTAGTACTATCAGGGCAGCAACAGACCAATGGCCTATTGCTTTATGATCTTACGGAGATAAATCTTTTCCCCCATGCCCGTGTTGTCATACCCCAGACTTTGATAAAATGCATGGGCGCCTGAGGAGGCGCGATACCTTCCTGAGGTCAAATCAATCACCCAAACGCCCTCATTCCGGGCAAAAACTTCTACAATCCCCATAAGGTACTGACCGACACCACGCCTATGCATGCGAGGATTAACAACAAGACCCTCAATGCTTACTTTTAGACGCGCATTAACAAATAGCCGGCGCATGTGCCATGCAATGACTCCACATACAATGCCTTCACTCATAGCTACATAAGCGTAATACTCCCTCTCATTTGTGTATGTTTGCATAATGGTTGTGAGAGATTCCTCTGTTTGAGGATAACCAAGGTCCAACAGAAGATCTTTTAGAACGATCCTGTCCGTTAAAATAAGAGGACGGTGCGTGTATGTCATACGTTCCCTTTCTAGTATAGATATGGCCTAAATATGGATATTTACGCATTTCTGCATCAAAGATTCGTTTATTAGGTGTTTTTAAACAGTATATAGTTGATTATATAAAATTTTAATCAATTTTTAATACTTATTAATTACTTGGATGGCATTAATATTGTTACGTGTGTGACATTTTTATCAAAACCCCTGTTTTATAGGGGTTTTGGTGGCAGTATCGGGTTGTGGATAAGTCTGTGCATAGTCCAAATTCCAGGTTTTCCCGTTGACACCCATACTATCCCATGATATCCCATAAATAGGCACTTATTACCATTAAAGTGCTTCAAAAACTCACTGTGAATAACTTCAACGCTTGCGAAACAAATGGCTCTTTTTCTTTCCACATACGTCAATAAGCTCGACAAAAAAGCGCGTATTTCCGTTCCGGCCCAGTTTCGCGCAACTCTTTCAGCGGAAAGTTTTCAAGGATTAATTCTCTTTCGTTCATACAAGCACGCGTCTATTGAGGGCTGCACCATGTCACGTATGGAGCGCATGAGCCAAAGTATTGATTCCATGGATTTATTCTCAGATTCACAAGAAGACATGGCGTCCGCGATTTTTGCAGACGCCCATCAATTACCAATAGACAGTGATGGGCGCATCACTCTCCCGCAGGAGCTCATCGAGCACGCGGGACTTGATACGCATGTGGCCTTTGTAGGTCGGGGAGCAACGTTTCAACTCTGGCATCCAGATGTCTTTGCGCACACACAAGCCAATGCGCGCAACCGGATGAAAATAGAAAAACCAACGTTAAAGCTATCCGACACGCAAAAGGCCTAAGATGACTCGCGACACACACACACCCGTTCTCATTGCTGAAGTTTTGAAAGTCCTTTCCCCCACAGATGGCGAAACATATGTGGATGCCACGTTTGGGCGTGGTGGGTATACACGCGCCATCCTTAACGCTGCAAATTGTCGCGTTATCGCCTTGGATTGTGACGAAGCAGCCGTACCGCACGCGACGGCGCTAAAGGCCTCGTATGCGCAGCGGTTTGATTTTGTTCGCGCACGCTTTGGTCAAATTCACAAACACCTTACTGCACTCCCCCATGCTGGGCAGGGAGTTGATGGGATTGTTGCAGACTTCGGTGTTTCATCTCCTCAACTTGATGAAGCCGATCGTGGGTTTTCCTTTTTCCACGAGGGACCTTTGGACATGCGTATGGACCGTACAGAACTCCATACAGCTGCCCACGCTGTAAATACATATCCAGAAGAAGAGTTGATTCGTATCTTTCGGCACTATGGTGAGGAGCCCCGAGCACGAGCAATAGCAAGGGCCATTGTGGCTGATCGTACAGAAACACCCTTTACCACAACAAAGCAGCTCGCCAGTTTAGTAGCAAGGGTTGCTCGTTATGGTCATAAAAAAACGCACCCAGCTACGCGTGTTTTTCAAGCATTGCGTATTGAAGTCAATCAGGAGCTTGATGAAATAGATCGGCTACTCGATCAAAGTCTGATGTCTCTGAGGGCTAACGGGCGCTTAATATGTGTGAGTTTTCACTCGCTTGAAGACAGGCGCGTAAAGCAATTTATGAAGATGCACACACAGCCGCGCACGCACACGAATAAGTATAAAAACACAGTAACCCACAACAATGATCTCGCTCACTATGCCTTTGATCTCATTACACATAAGAGCATTACCGCATCTCAGGATGAACTTGCTAACAACCCTCGGGCGCGATCAGCAAAATTACGTGCCGCACGGCGCCTATTATCCTCTTCCTCACAGGGGGGGGTATTAGCATGAACGCAACGATGGCTCTTGTTGTGCTGATTTCTGGTGTTGCCTTTGGTTTGTTCACTTTGAAATACAAGGTCTCAAGTCTTGAGGATGAGCATCGGCAAATCAATCAAAAAATTCGCCAGCACACAAACTCTATTCGCATTCTCAAAGCAGAGGCAAATTATCTTAGCAGCCCTACACGCATGCAGCACCTCGCTCGTGCGCACACACAACTCCAACCCATTAAGCCTTCCCAGATTTTTCTACCCTCTGAAATCACTTTTGTGACCAACCGGAGAAAAAAATGAAGCGCACACATGTTTTTGGATATACACCTCAACCTGTTACACCCTCATTTTCCCAACGAGGTATTAATGACCTCCACAACCGTGTAATTGTTATTTTAGCTGCACTAACCTTTATCATGATATGTCTCATGATAAGGGTGGGTATGTTTGGCCTAGGTGGGTCTGATGCAGGGGGATCGTCGTCTGCTCTTCCCTACGGCGCGGTTGCAAAAAAAAGACCCGACATTTATGACGCGAATGGAGAGCTGCTTGCCACAACTGTCTCAACAGTGTCTTTGGCAGGTCGTGCTATCGCTCCTGACGAGGCCGACGAGCTTGCACAAAAATTACAAAATATTTTTCCCAAAAAATCCCTTGTGCGCCTAAGGGCAGCACTTGCCCGAGGACCTGGATTTGTATGGCTTGCTCGAAATATTACCCCGCGCCAACATGCGGCTATTTTAAAACTCGGCAATCCCAAGCTTGAGTTAGTGAATGATACACAGCGCTTCTATCCCCATGGTCGTTTGTTTTCGCACGTTCTTGGGTTAACAAACCTTGATAATAGGGGAATATCAGGCATTGAACATACGCTTAATGGCAGTCACTTTCACAATGTCAGTGCGGTGAGATTAGGCCTTGATATTCGCTTTCAGCAAGCGGCCTACGAAGAGCTGACAAAAGGTATTGCTGAATTTGGTGCTAACGCCGGAAACGTAATCATTATGGATGCCAAAACAGGTCTCATTAAAGCCATGATATCGCTCCCTGATTATAACCCCCATAGTTCAAAAGAGCGCACGCCGGTCAATATGTTTAACCGCAATACCTCGGGCGTCTACGAAATGGGATCAACCCTTAAGATTTTCAACACTGCGATGAGCCTAGAAACAGGAGCAGCAACACTTTCAAGTCGTTACAAAACAGGAGCTGGTTTAAAAATAGGACGCTTTCGAATCACCGATTTTCATGGAAAGAGCGAGTGGATGACTGTACCTCAGGTGTTTTTAAAATCCTCAAATGTTGGCTCAAGCTTAATGGCAATCGATGCGGGCATTGCCAAACAAAAAGATTTTTTTGAAAAACTGGGTTTCCTAAAGGCTCTATCGTATGAGCTTCCAGAAAAAGGAAACCCTCTCGTACCCCTCCATTGGTCAGAGACAAGTCTTTCTACTATTGCTTATGGGTATGGTATTTCAGTAACACCCCTGCATCTTGCAAAAGGAGTTGCAACAATTGTTAATAACGGTAAGGAAGTCACACCCTCCTTCATCATAGCTTCTCAACCACACTTAGGGCAGCCTGTTATTTCAAAGCGTGTGTCAGCACAAATGCGTGCATTGATGCGCCTTGCTGTGACAGAAGGCACGTGTAGAAAGGCCAATGTTGACTCCTATGTTGTGATCGGAAAAACAGGAACAGCCAATAAGCGCGTCGGCCGAAACTATCAAAAAAATAATGTGGATGCGGCCTTTGTTGGCGCTGTAGGTTCATCAATTAACGACATACGTTATGTCGTAGTTGTCATGCTGGATAACCCCCAGCGTCTTGCAAAAACATTTGGATTCAACAATGCTGGTTGGAACACAGCTCCCATTGCAGCACGCATTATTGCTAAAATTGCCCCGCTTGCAGGGATTACACCTAACCGTCAGGAAACATCTTCTCGCCATACAGAAGCGCTTATGCGACAAGTAAAATATATTCCTGTGGGGAATCACTGATGTTTCTGCGCGATCTTTTACCCAGCTATCTTCTCGATCAGCTTTCCAATCATCCAGTGATCACCCAAAATCCTTTCCTTACAAGACTGAGTGTGCAGGCGCAAAATGTTCGTCCTGGTGATATGTACTTTGCTCTACCCTCGGAGTCTGGCAAAGACACCCTCCCCTACATACGCCAGGCAATTCGCAACAAGGCATGTGTTGTGATTGTCCCTCCTCGTGTAATTCCAGTTGATACATCACCGACGATTATTGTCGTGGATGACGCTCGTGCGATTCTTTCTTATGCTGCTGCCAAATTTTATGCCGCTAAGCCTGATCATATCGTTGCTGTTACTGGAACAAATGGCAAAAGCTCAGTGGTGAATTTTGTAAACCAGCTATGGGGACATACAGGTATTTTGGGAGCATCTGTGGGAACACTTGGGGTGCATATCAACACGGAAAAAACCTACCGAGACGTGGGTAACACAACACCCGATATTATTTTTACTCATGAACTTTTGCAGGAGCTTAAAAATATCGGAGCGGAGCACGTTGCACTAGAGGCCTCTAGCCATGGCCTAAGTCAAAAACGTTTAGACAATATCAATGTTCGTGCCGCAGCATTCACAAATTTATCCCAGGACCATCTTGACTATCACAAAACATTTGATGCCTATTTCGCTGCAAAGTCACTTTTGTTTACTAAAGTTCTCACGCATCAAGGGACCGCTGTGATCAATATGAATGATCCCTATGGCCAACGCTTGGTTGATCTTTGCATCCAACAAAAAATAGCCGCGATTATTACGATTGGAAATACAGACCACCCATTTGTCTGTGACTTTACCGTGTTAGACATTACACCAAAACAAGACAGACAAGACATCACTGTGCAATGTTTTGGTGTGACCTATCACCTTACACTGCCTCTGATTGGGGAGTTCCAGATATACAATGCGCTTACAGCATGTGCCCTTGCATACAGCGCTGGGATGGCCCTTGAGGACACACTCAGTGGTCTCGAGCAATTACAGCAAATTCCAGGACGCCTTGAGTATACAGGACAAACCCCAACGGGAGGCCGGGTATACGTCGATTATGCGCACACCCCTGATGCTCTCAGTCATGCAATCGCTGCCTTGAAGAAGGGGTGTGGGGGGAAACTCCATCTCGTGTTTGGATGTGGCGGAAACCGTGATAGCAGCAAGCGCTCTCTCATGGGTCATATTGCTGAAAGTATGGCTGATGTTGTCATAATCACTGACGATAACCCACGCTTTGAATCACCCGAAGCAATTCGTACAGAAATCCAAGCCGCCGCCCCTCATGCACAAACTATTGGGGATCGTTACCTGGCCATCAAAACAGCTATACAGAATCTTCAGAAGGATGATATTCTTCTGATAACGGGAAAGGGACACGAAACCTACCAAATCTATAACGAACTTACCTTTGACTTTGATGATCGCAGTGTTGTGCGTGAAATTTTAGGAGACCTTTAAAACCCATGTGGACGTTAAATAACATTCGTTGTGCACTCACACCTGAGGTTATCGCTGAGGGATCGCACACCCTGTTTTCGAAGGTTGTTCTCGATTCACGTGAGGTGACAAATGGTGATATTTTTATTTGTATGCGTGGTACGAAGTCTGATGGTCATGATTATATTTCAGGAGCCCTGAACAAGGGAGCCTCTTGTATCATCCTGTCAAATAAAAACGCGTGTGAGAATCTTCCTCTTGAAGGAGTAACCATTCTTGCTGTTCCCGATACTGATGCTGCTCTTGTGGCAATGGGAACATACAAGCGTCAGCAGTCACATGCTAAAATTATCGCCATAACGGGAAGTTTTGGCAAAACATCGACAAAGGAATGGCTTCTTCATGTGCTGAGTCATTTTGGTGACGCTTATGCGAATTACAAAAGTTATAATTCTTTTCCTGGTGTACCGCTCACATTGGCCAATATTCCGGACTCTTGTGCCTACGCTATTGTTGAGATCGGCATGAACACCCCCCATGAAATTAAACCCTTAGCGTGCATGGTTTCTCCTGATGTTGCTATTATTACAACAATTGGACAGGCTCATCTTGAGCTGTTTGGGACAATTGATGCCATTGCCATAGAGAAAGCCGATATATTTGCAGGTCTTGTTGAGGGGGGCTGTGCAATATTTCCCTCTGATCAAACCACATCTTCTATTCTTTCCGACAAGGCATCTAGTGTTCCTGATGTGTGTATACGATCATTTGGCAAGGTGGATAATGCGCATACACGCCTACGCACCTGCACCCCTCATGGCGACACCCAAGCTATCACCGTTAGCCTTGGAAAATCGGGAGAGTCTGAGTACTCCTATACACTAGGAATTCCCGGCAACCATTGGGCATACAACAGCCTTGCTCTTGTCACCCTCGTTGACTACCTCGGCCTTGATATGCCTCGTGCATTAGCGGCACTTGGAAATTTTCGCGGACTTTTTGGGCGGGGCAAACATGTCCTGATTTCCCTGAACAAAGGTGGGAAAATTCGCATCATTGATGAAGCATACAACGGAGGACCTGAATCAATGATTGCCGCTATTGAAACACTTGCTTATATGTCTTGCTCAGGTCCTCATGGCCGGAAGATTGCTGTTATTGGAGACATGTACGAACTGGGAAATAAAAGTATCTACTTTCATGAGTTAATCGCCCATCACCTTAATAGTGCGGCTATTGATATAGTGCATACCAGTGGGACACATGCACGCACCGTGCACGAGCATGTGAGTCAATCGCGCAGAGGTTTTCACGATGATGACAGCGATCCCTCCGCACTTGGCACACGCATTGCACAAACAGTAAGGGCTGGGGATGTTTTGATGATCAAGGGATCTCGAGGCCCTACATTCACACAAGAGGGTCGTATGGGACAAGTTGTTGCCGCCGTCATGCACCTTGGTACGCTTGTAGAGGAATAAGAACTCATGTTACTTGATATCGCAGAAAAGTATATTTTGGATTATCATTTTCTGAATGTTTTTCGTTACATTACCTTTCGCACCGGGGGGGCAATTTTCACATCTCTTGCTTTTTGCCTGAGCTTTGGTGCATACTTCATTCGCTATCTAGCAAAACATCAAGCCTTGGGTCAACCTATCCGGAAGGAGGGTCCCGAAATGCATGCGCTTACCAAGAAGGGAACACCTACGATGGGAGGGATGCTCATTTTAGGCGCTCTTGTTCTTGGAACAATCCTATGGAGTGATCTGAGAAATCCCTACATATGGATTGTGCTATTTGTAACTTGTGCGTACGGAGGCATTGGCATCATTGATGACTATCTTAAGGTAAAGCATGGCAACAGCAAAGGTCTTGCCGGAAATCTAAAGATGGCATTACAAATTGTTATCGGGATTCTTGCTCTTTTATGGATTCAAGGAGAACTTCCTGAAACGATGTGCACAACTCTTGCATTTCCCTTCGTGAAATCTTTTGTGCTTGATTTGGGAGTATTTTTTATTCCCTTTGGTTTGCTTGTTATTGTGGGAGCATCCAATGCTGTAAACTTGACTGATGGTTTGGATGGCCTTGCTACTGTTCCTGTAATGATTGCCGCATTTTGTTTCGGTGCGATCACTTATGTTGGTGGCAATAGTATTTTTGCAACCTACCTGCAGGTTCCTCATATTCCTGGATCCGGGGAATTGGCGGTGTTTACAGGAGCGCTTATCGGATCATGCCTTGGATTTCTATGGTTTAATGCACCACCTGCTATGGTTTTCATGGGTGATACGGGATCACTTGCACTTGGAGGAGCATTAGGAACTTTGGCCGTTATTAGCAAAAATGAAATTGTTCTTGCAATCGTTGGGGGTGTATTTGTTCTCGAGGCCTTATCCGTAATGCTGCAAGTGGGATACTTTAAGATAACTGGAGGTAAACGCATTTTTCTGATGACTCCTATCCACCACCACTTTGAAAAAAAAGGTTGGAAAGAGGCGACGATTGTTATTCGCTTCTGGATTATTTCATTCATACTTGGCCTTATTGGTCTTGCAACACTCAAATTAAGGTAGGCTATGTACAACGAATACATCAAAGATAAGCATTTTTATATTATTGGCCTGGCACGATCAGGGTTATCCAGCGCCGCATTTCTGCAAGCCAATGGTGCCACAGTAACCGTGTGGGATGATACAAAAAGTAAACTCCAAGGAATCAACGAATCCTATTCCATTTGTTCTCCTGAAACGGTTGACTGGTCCACAATCACGGCTGTTCTGTTGAGTCCGGGTGTACGCTACAGCTATCCAGAGCCACATATCGCTGTTAGAGTGGCTCAGTCTAAAGGTATCCCCGTCATCAATGATGTTATTTTGTTTTGTGATCTTCATAAAAATGATCTGCTCATCGGTATTACGGGAACCAATGGAAAGTCTACAACAACAGCTCTTACGGCGCATATTCTCAGTGGTCTTGGTTTTCCTGCTACTGCCATCGGGAATATTGGCGTTCCTGTGTTTGGATCCTACCCTGAAGAAGGTCTGATTCGCTTAATTGAGGTATCATCGTTTCAACTTGAGCTCATGAAAAAGAGCCCTTTTTCCATTGCTGTTTTATTAAACTTAAGTGCACATCATTTGGATCGACATGGAAACATGGAAAATTACATTAATGCCAAAATGAATATTTTTAATCATGGTGAGCAACTGCGGGTAATCGGGGGTGAAGACCACTACACAAGGAATGTAGGGCGCCACTTGGCTGTCACCCTGCAAAGCAAGGCGAACATCATCACAACAAGCAGCAATGAGACGACGAAAGAGGGTATCTGGATTGATGATCGACGCATTTATATTAAAATGCCTGATTTAACCCATGAATTTGGGAATACGGATCGATACCAAGCACTCCGAGGATCACACAATCACCAAAACATCGCCTCAAGTCTAGGCATTATTTGTCATGTTTTTGCAAAACTAGGCAAGGGCTGCCCCGATTGGGATAAGATCGATGACTTGTTACAAACATTTGAAGCGCTACCGCATCGCCAGCAACTTGTTTTGACGCAAGGAAATGTCACTATTATCAATGATAGCAAAGCAACAAACGTGGCATCTGCCAAACGAAGTCTCAGTGCTTTCTCCAATATTCTGTGGCTTGTGGGCGGAAGATTTACGGACGATGATATTGATTTTGAGAAAAAGCATCTCAAAAATCTGGTTCATGGGTACGCCTATGGTGAGGCCTCTCGCCCTCTTGAGAAGGCCATTTCCCCAATGAAGCCATGCACGAGCCACACCTCTCTTGCAGAAGCCCTGGCACACGCCAAAGCCTACGCAGACATGCACAAAGAACAACACTTTACCTTATTACTTGCACCTGCGTGTGTCAGCTTCGATCAATTTAGTGATTTTGAAGAGCGAGGGAATGTATTCATGAAACTGGCAAAGGAGATATTTGGTTAGGTATGTTTACACGCTCAGACACAAGCTTGCTTGCCAGGTGGTGGTGGACTATTGATCGCTGGCTATTATTCCAGATATTTTTGTTAATGTTCATCGGTATCATTCTGGTTGTTACAGCGAGCCCCTCCGTTGCAAAAAAAATTGATGTGGAAAGTCTCTATTTTGCCAAGAGACACCTCGCTTATATGATCTTGGGATCGGCAGCACTAGTCGGTGCTTCATTACTAAAACCTGAGCAAATTCGTATTTTTGCAGCAGGGTTATTTGTCTTGATGGTTGTTGGTATGCTTCTGACCTTCTTTAGCGTCAGCATTAAAGGAGCACGGCGTTGGATTAATCTTTGGGGTTTTTCTTTGCAACCAAGTGAGTTTCTTAAACCCGCCTTTGTGATCCTCACAGCATGGTTATTTGCAGAACAAGCAAATGATCGAACGTTTCCCGGACAACGCATCGCTATGGGCGTTCTTATTTTTAACCTCATACTTTTGTTATGCCAACCTGATGTAGGGACAAGTGTGTTAATGGCGGCCACTTTCACAGGGCAATTTATTTTAGCTGGTTTATCACTTGTGTGGATTTTATATGTTTTCTTACTCGGTGGCGCATCACTCGTAGGAGCATACTTTTTCTTTCCCCATGTGGCACAGCGGATTGATCGTTTTCTCTTTGCAACAAATGTTGATAAATACGCAGAGGGATATCAAATCCATCAGTCACTTGAGTCCTTTGCCAATGGGGGATGGCTTGGTATGGGGCCAGGAGAAGGCATCATCAAAAAGCACCTCCCCGATGCCCACGCTGATTTTATTTTTTCCGTGGCAAGCGAAGAGTTTGGACTCGTTTTTTGCATCGTTGTAATTGCTATTTTTACATCTATTGTCTGGCAGATATCAAGCCGCGCCCTCCAGGAAAGCTCCTACTTTCATGTGTATGCAACCATTGGGCTTGTCATTCAGTTTAGCCTCCAAACAACCATCAACATTGCCTCTTCCGTTCATCTCATTCCGACTAAGGGAATGACTCTTCCACTTATCAGCTATGGTGGATCCTCAATTATTGCCACATGCATGGCCCTTGGGTTTATCTTGAGCTTCAATCGTCGAGTGGTTATTGGAGGGCGTCATGTCCGCTAGTCCACACATTGTGCTTGTTGGTGGGGGTACAGGAGGACATGTGATGTCTGCTGTGAGTGTTGGTGAGGAGCTCATACAGCGCAACATCCCATTTTCTGTGATCACTGATATCCGGGGGTCTTCCTATTGGCCCGATGAATGGAAAAAAACGATTACTAGCGCAACCCACATTCGCACACGTAATCCCCTGGGTATTCTGCGACGCCTGTGTGTCTTGGGGAAAAGTTTTTATGAATCTTTGATGTATCTGCGCCGCATAAGACCAACGATTGTTTTGGGCTTTGGAGCGTATCCAACAGTGATGCCGCTACTTGCTGCCCGAATTTTGAGGATTCCCCTGGCAATTTTTGAACTCGATACCTGTGTGGGAGCAGCAAATAAGATTCTCATGACTTTTACGCGTTTGCGCATGAGCGCTTATCCTCTTGAAGATCTCGGCTTCAAACATATGGGCATTCCGGTGCGTCAACATATTGAAGAAATTGGCAATACCCCTTATCGTCTGCCTGCAACAAACGAAGCTTTTGTCATCACGGTCCTTGGTGGTAGTCAAGGCGCATCGCTTTTTAGTCAAGTTATCCCAAAAGCTTTTGGAGATATCAAACCCGAAATCCGTGATCATATTATCCTTATTCATCAGGCTCCTGCAAGCGATGTTCTCCACCTTCAAAAGGTCTATCGTGGGCTTGGTCTACAGGCAACAGTAGAACCTTTTGTTCATGATATGGCAACGGCATACATGCGTACCCATATCATGATCTCACGTGCCGGAGCCGCCACCATTGGTGAAGTCATCGCAACAACTCGCCCAACAATTTTTGTACCCTATGCGCGTGCTGCAAAGAATCACCAACTGAAGAATGCTCAGTTATTAGAGCATAAAAATGCAGCTATTGTCATACCTGAAATGCTTTTTATTCCAGAAAATCTTACCGACTATCTTAATAAATTATTCTATAGCAAAGAAATACTTTTGCAGTATAGTAAAGAATTGCGCAAAATCCGTCATCCTGGCGCTGCTTCTAGAATTGTCACTTTTTTATGCAAACATCAACGAGGATAATGATGCACACATCTCCCCAAAAAATTGGACTTATTCACTTTGTCGGCATTGGTGGCATTGGTATGAGTGGAATTGCAGAGGTTCTGCATAATCTTGGCTATCGTGTGGCTGGAAGCGACCGCTCTCTCAGTGCAAACACCGCAAGGCTCGAAGGTCTTGGCATTACGGTGCATCGCGGACATAGTGCGGACAACCTTACTCATGCCGCCGTTGTCGTCATATCAACGGCTGTTTCACGTACAAATGAAGAGGTTATCAAGGCCCGCGAACTTGGTATTCCGATCATTCATCGCTCAGACATGCTTGCAGAACTAATGCGCCTCAAACCCTGTATTGCTATCTCGGGCACACACGGAAAAACAACAACCACATCACTTATTGGATGCGTTCTCGAGAGTGGTAACTTTGATCCCACTGTGATTAATGGGGGAATTATTAATGCTTATGGCACGAATGCGCGCCTTGGAACTGGAGACTGGATGGTGGTAGAGGCGGATGAATCTGATGGATCGTTCCTAGGATTACCGGCAACACTAGGAGTCATTACAAACATTGATGATGATCACCTTGATCACTACGGAAGTTTTGATGCCGTGAAAACAGCTTTTATCACATTTTTTAAACAAATACCCTTTTATGGCTTGGGCATTTTGTGTGGAGATAACGGGGTCATTCAGGAACTATCGCCCTTCTTCCAGGATCGTAGACGTGTTCTTTATGGCCTCAATGACACCAACGATATTTATGCAGAAAACATTGCTTATCAGCGTGATCACGTGCAGTTTGATGTTGTATGCAAATCCCATGTTCTCAAAACTTTTATCCGTAGCCGCAACTACTTCACTGATACAAATGATGACGTTCGCTTTGAACGCTTTCATTTACCCCTGCTTGGTGAGCACAACGTGCAAAACGCCCTTGCTGGAATTTGTGTTGCTTTAGAACTAGGGATATCGATGGAGCACACACGGACTGCCTACACCCAGTTTGCTGGTGTTAAAAGACGCTTCTCAATTGTCGATGAGGTTGCTGGACGGGTAATTATTGATGATTATGCGCATCACCCGACGGAAATTCGCACGGTTCTTCAGGCGGCTCGACGTTCTGCCAAAAACAGGGTTATTGCTGTTCTTCAACCACATCGATACTCTCGTTTATCTAGACAGCTTTCTGAATTTGCCGCGGCGGTTGCTGCTGCAGATAGCGTTCTTGTTACGCCGGTTTATGCTGCAGGAGAAACACAACAGAATGATGTTGACCACACATCTTTGGCAGCAGCAATTAATGCCATCACACCAGGAAAGGCCATTGCTGTATATACACAAAAGGAAGCCGTACATGTTTTGGCAGACCAAAGCAAAGAAGGCGACACAATTCTCCATCTGGGAGCAGGAGATATCACAAAATGGGCCCATGAGTTGCCCGCACAACTCACAACTCTTATTCACAATATCGAGAAAGGATTCTCCCATGATTGATGGAATTTCCCTCATCCAAAGACTTCCAAAAATTCGTGGACGCTACACTCCCAACACCTCACTTAGCGCCATTACATGGTTTCGCGTCGGTGGCCCCGCTGAGGTTATTTTTAAACCTGCAGATCTTGATGATTTGACTTTTTTCATGAAACACAAGCCCTCAGATGTTCCTGTGAAAATTCTCGGGGTTGGTTCAAATATTCTCGTGCGGGATGGTGGCGTTCCCGGTGTAGTCATTCGCCTAGGAAGACACTTTACAAACATTGTTGTCCGTGAGAATACCGTTGATGTTGGTGCAAGTGTTCTCGATCGGACGCTGTCAGTGCTGGCACGTGATCGAGGTCTTGGAGGGTTGAGTTTTTATTGCAGTATTCCTGGTACCCTTGGAGGTGCATTGCGGATGAATGCAGGATGTTACGGCCGAGAAACTTCCGATGTCGTAGAGTCTGCATTAGTTATGGACCCCAAAGGAAAAATTCACCGACTCACAAACAAAGAGCTCGGTTTTTCGTATCGCCATTGTGCTATTCCCGACGACTGGATTTTTCTCGGGGCACGCCTCACGTTCACACACACGGAGCCTCATATTCTTGCACAGGAAATGGAGGAAATGCTCACAAAGCGAGAGGAAACCCAGCCCACAAATTCCCGAACAGGCGGAAGTACTTTTGCAAACCCACAAGGATACTCTGCGTGGGAACTGATTGACAAGGCAGGCTGTCGTGGCCTAAAAGTTGGAGATGCGCAGATGTCTGAAAAACACTGCAATTTCATGATTAACTGTGGACAAGCAACCGCTGATGATCTTGAAAAACTTGCTGAAACCGTTCAAAATTGCGTCCGCGAGTCTTCAGATATTGCCTTGAATTGGGAAATCATCCGTTGGGGGGTTGGCGTAAAAAAAAATAAAAAGGCTGCGTAACCCAGAATGCAAAAAATAAATAAAGTGTTGCTTTTATACGGTGGCTGGAATGCCGAGCGTGCTGTTTCCCTTTCCTCGACGCCTGACATTGTTGCTGCATTGAAAACCAATGGATATGAAGTCATCACCTACGACTTTGACCGTGATCTTATTTGCCTACTGACGCTTATTAAGGAAGAAAAGCCAGATGTTGTTTTTAACAATGTTTATGGCCGTTATGGTGAAGACGGCCATGTGCAAGGAGCTCTTGAGATTATGGGCATTCCCTACACACACTCAGGTCTGTATGCATCTGCTGCAGCCATGTTTAAGCCTTTCACCCAAATGATTTTGCGCGCCCATGGTATACCAGTCGCTCCCCACACACTCGAGGAAAACCTTGACCCCACGCATCCGCCTCAAAAATATCCGTTTGTTCTTAAACCGTGTGATGAGGGTTCAAGCATTGGCGTAGGGATTATTCGTTCAGATGCTGACTATAAGGCATACATTAAAACACGTGTACCAGAGATCAGATACCCTCTCATGGCCGAAACATACATCCCGGGAACAGAGTTATCGGTGGTAGTATTAGAAGGAAAAGCGTACGGCATTATGGAGATCAGGCCAACAAAAGAGTTTTATGACTACACAGCCAAATACATCGACAAGGTGACAGCGCATATTTATCCTGCAGAGATTCCAACAGATATTTATCAAATTTGCCTTTCCTATGGGGAAAAAGCCTATGCAGCCCTTCGTTGTCAAGGTCTTGCCCGGGTTGACATTCGCTTTGATACGGAACGTGGAAGCGATGGCATTTTTGTTCTTGAGGTCAATCCTCAACCTGGCCTTACATCACTTTCAATAGCTCCTGAAGTGATGGAAAACAACGGTATGAGCTTTCCAAGTCTTGTGAAGCAGATAGTTGAAGGCGCCCGATGTCCCGGATAAAGCGCTCTTCCTCCCTACGCAAGCCTCGCACAAAGAGACACCCTGAGGGCCCTCTATGGTCCCACATTTCCCTGAGGCATGTTTCTGTCGTATTCATACTATCATTGCTTATAGGTTTTTTCATTATATCCCAGAGCGTTGATTGTGCCGCAATCTGGAAAACTTATCGTGATCATGTCCTTTCAAGAATATCTCGGGGATTAGAACTAACCGTCAACGAAATCACCATTACGGGTATGCGCCACACAACCCCAGGTGATGTTTACAAAAGTCTTGGGTTCACACAAAATGATCCGATGCTTTTGATTGATCTGAGCCAATCACACACGAATCTTGAACAATTACTATGGGTTAAGCGAGCAACAATTACGCGTATTTTTCCGAGAAATATTCATATAAACCTTGAGGAACGAGAGCCATTAGCCCTATGGCAGCACCAAAAAAAACTGCACCTCATTGATACGCATGGTGATGTTATTAGACTGGTTGATACAAAACCCTTTCATAATTTTCCTCATATTTTGGGAAAGGGAGCGCCGCAAAATGCGCATATGATTATTAGAGAGTTAAAAGGTTTCCCCACACTTGCCAAACATATTCATGCGTGTGCTTATATTGATAACAGGCGTTGGGATATTATCTTGCATAATAAAATTCGCGTGCAACTTCCTGAGGAACGAACCAGAGAGGCTCTTGCGCACCTCAATCAGATGGTCAAAGATGGGTATATTTCGGATGAATCAGTCCTAAAAGTGGATCTTCGCATTCATGGAAGAACATACTTACAGCTGACACCTAAGGCATTTTCCACACAAACAAAACGAACAGGTGCCTACACATGAGATGGTTGTTCGGAAAACATAAAGGGCAATCCCGCGCAGAGCTTATTAGTAGTATCGACATAGGATCAAGCCGCATAAGCTGTGCTATTGCTGAGATCGATGCCGATAATGGTTTGCGTGTTCTGGGTATGGGACACCATAGTTCTGACGGAATTCGTGGCGGCGTCATAACAAATATGGAACACACCAAAGAAGCCATTTCTAAAGCTGTTATGCATGCGGAAAAGCAGTCTCGTGAAAGCATTCGCAACGTGTTCATTAACGTACCATCTCCGCATGTTTTCTCGCACGGGATTGATGTTGAAATGCCCATTCATGGTGCAGAAGTCACAAATGAGGATATTTCACAGCTTCTTTCTCAAGCATCGAAGAATCTCTCACCCGTTGATAAAGAAATCATTCATGCCATTCCATCAAGCTACTATATTGACGGCAGTCACGGTATTAAAGACCCTAAGGGTATGGTTGGTGATGTGCTGGGGGCAAAAATTCATCTTGTTTCATCCACGCTCGGGCCCCTTCGTAACTGGATTGCCTGCGTCGAACAGTGTCATATGGATGTACAGGGCGTTGTTGCAGCTCCTTTTGCTGCAGGAATAGGCGTCCTTGATGACGATGAAATTGATCTGGGAACCGTCGTCATTGATATGGGAGCGAGCAACACAGGGATTGCTATTTTTGCAGAAGGAAGTTTGCTGCAGCTTAGCGATGTTCCTATCGGCGGCAATCACATTTCACGAGATTTAGCGCGTGCATTTTCCACCCCTATTTCCCATGCTGAGCGCGTTAAGTGCTTATATGGAAGTACTATCGTTGGTTCATCCCTCGAGCGCGAAACGATCATTATTCCTATCATCGGGGAACAACAAAGCTCATCAGGCAGTCAAGTGTCACGTTCAAGCTTAACGCGTGTCATTAAACCACGCATGGAGGAAATATTTGAGCACGTTCGTGAACGTTTGCGATCCCTGGGCGTTGATCAAATTCCTGGTTGCCGAATTGTTCTCACAGGGGGTGGTTGCTTACTTAGTGGCACAGCAGAGTTAGCACAAGCAATTCTTGCAAGGCCTGTACGTGTTGGCTACCCCCTTCACTTACAAGGACTTAATAAGGAATATACCGTTCCTTACCTTGCCGCCTGCGCCGGGATTCTTTCGTATGTGCGCCTCCAGCAAAATCAAGAAGAAAGCGATCACCGCCCCTCCTCACCAAGCCCCAGGGGTTTATTACAAAACATTTTCCAAAAACTTAGAGAAAGACTTTAATTATTTGTTAATTGTGTGTAAAGATAGTAACTATTGCTAGAAGGAAACTTTTTAATGAACATCTCTAAATCTCGTAATCGCCTTGATTCTGACTTTAAACCCAAAATAACAGTCGTTGGCGTTGGTGGCGGCGGTGGCAATGCCGTTAATAACATGATCAAATCACAACTCGAAGGCGTTGAATTTGTTGCAATGAACACAGATTACCAAGCGCTCAGTCAATCACTAACCGATGTTGATCGGCGTGTTCAACTTGGGAATGAGCTGACAAAAGGCTTGGGTGCTGGTTCTGCACCTGAAGTCGGACGAGCCTCTGCCGAAGAATCTATTGAGGAAATCAACGAACAAATTCATGGGAGCAACATGGTCTTTATTGCCGCTGGTATGGGTGGCGGTACAGGAACCGGCACCGCACCTGTTATTGCGCGTGTGGCACGCGAAAAAGGGATTCTTACTGTTGGTGTTGTAACAAAACCTTTTCATTTTGAAGGTTCTCAGCGCATGCGCTCAGCGGATCGCGGAATTGAAGAACTGCAAAAATATGTAGATACACTCATCATCATTCCCAATCAAAACTTGTTTCGCATTGCCAACGAACAGACCACTTTTGCCGATGCTTTTCGCATGGCCGATGATGTTCTCTATGCCGGTGTGCGGGGCATTACAGATCTTATGATTATGCCGGGCCTTATTAATCTTGATTTTGCCGATGTCCGCGCAGTCATGAGCGAAATGGGGAAAGCAATGATGGGTACAGGAGAAGCTGAATCTGAAGGTCGCGCGATTGCAGCAGCCGAAGCGGCTATTTCTAACCCACTCCTTGACGACGTTTCTATGAAGGGCGCTCAGGGGGTTTTAATTAACATCACAGGTGGCATGGATATGACGCTGTACGAAGTAGATGAGGCGGCCAACCGTATTCGTGAAGAAGTTGATCCTGAAGCAAATATTATTTTTGGATCAACCTTCGATGAACGCTTGAATGGGCGCATGCGTGTTTCTGTTGTAGCAACCGGCATTGATGGAGTGCACAACAAAGAAAGTCCTCGCACGGTATTTTCCACGAAACCAGCGGCAACTATTGCGCGAGCAAATCGCTTTCATAATGAAGGAACCTCAGCCACGACCAGAACACAAACACCAACGCCCGAAGCAGAGGTTGATGGCGAACAAAGCCACGCCACAGAACATTTACGTGTTATCTCTGGGAATGATACAGACACCACCGATGCACCACATGCCCCTGCAACAAGTCCTTTTGAACCTGATGATGACATGCAACAAAAACCAAAAGTAGGTTTCTTCAGCCGTCTTCTTGGGCGCAAATCTCAACCTGAAAGTAATGTTGTACAGGCACGCTTCAAACGCCCAGACAAAGAAACAGAGATGAATCTCTTCACACATTCATCTCCAGCACCAAGTGCACGATCAGGGGAACACCCTGCCATGCCACACGGGAAAGAACCTAACGAATTAAAAGAGAAAAACCTGGATGTTAAAGAAGAGGAAGATTTGGATATTCCATCTTTCATGCGACGAACCTAGGAGGCACCCAGGGACAAGAACAGATAAATCAAGAGACTCATGTGACATGGGTCTCTTTTTTTGAACTACAGGCATTCACAATACGAGCATCACAAAAGATCAGTTTTCCCAAAAAGCAGGGGTTAACAAAATAACGATGGTAAGGAACTCCAGTCGCCCCAATAACATACACGCTGAATATGCCACCTTCGCATATAGAGGAAGATCAGCATAGTTACCCGAGGGTCCTACACCACCAAACCCCGGTCCGACATTTGTGACACTTGCTAGGGCGCCTGAAAGTGCCGTCAGCAAATCAACCCCAGCAAGAGTAACCGATAGGGTTGCCACAAGAATGATAAGAATAAAGGCGGCTAAAAAAGTGATCACCGACATTAGAATTGCTGGATCAATTGTGCGACCATTGAATTTAGGGCTGACAACCGCACGGGGGTAGATAATCTGTCGCATATATCCTTTTACATGCTCCCAAATTATTTGATAGCGAAAAATTTTGATGCTTCCCGATGTGGACCCTGTACACCCTCCTATTATCATGACTAACCATACAAGCGCCTTCATAAAGCCTCCCCAGGATTCATAATCAGTGCCCACATACCCTGTGGTTGTCAACATAGAAACCAATTGAAAGAGCGTTGAGATCCCCCCACCTATGGTACTATCTTTTTGATACAAACTAGGCACTGCCGCTACACACACCAGAAAAAATAGAACCTTCGCATATCCCCGAATTTGTTGATCCCTAAGTACAGAAAAATCACCCCGGAACGCCCGAGCTTGAAGCACAAGACTACCCCCACCCAAAATCATAAAAACGATGGATATACTTTCAATGACAGGGTTCTGATAGAAACGAAAGGATTCATTGTGAACAGAAAACCCCCCCGTAGAAACAGTGGCTAAGCTGTGACAAACCGTTTCAAGAAGAGGCATACCTGCAAAATAATATCCACAAGCACAGCAGAAGGTAAGGGAGGTATAAATACCTAACAAGTGTGAGGCAACATGAGATAACCGTGGCAGAAATTTTTCCGAGCGATCAGAAAATTCATTGCGATATAACAATACCCCCCCTACTCGCAGCATAGGAAGAACGGTAAGAGCCATCACGATAATACCAATACCTCCAAACCACTGTAACATTGCTCGCCATACATACGTTCCAGGAGACGCATAGCTTAAATCCCGAATCACGGTTGCACCAGTTGTCGTTAAACCCGATGTTGCCTCAAACAATGCGTCAATAAACGTCGGTGTACATCCAGAAAAATAAAAAGGAAGCGCCGATATCACACAAAGGACGCTCCAGACAAGTGTCGTAAGTAAAAAAGCTTGATGGTTGCGTAGCTGAACATCCCCTGCAGGGCGGTTGGCTGTAACCATAAAGCCAGCGGCAATAGTAATAATAATAATGCTGTGGCTGAAGGCTGTTGCCTGGGGAAGACCTAGCGAGAAATCAATTAATGCAGGAATGGTCATAGCCACTGCAAAAATTCCCATAAAAATTCCCACCACGTAGCTTAGCTGATTAACAAAAACAAGGCGCACGATCTACACCCTTTCTACACTGACGATTTGAGAAACTGACCGCAACGACGCGATAATATCCGTAAGGTGATCCGCATTTTTGACATCCACATCAACCACAATATCAAAGAAATTCTCCGTGCGATTGGTAATTTTAAAATTAATAATGTTAGCATCTTGCTGTGAAACCACTGTTGATAGTTTTGCCAGTGCCCCAGACTGATTCGAAAGAAGTACATAAAGCCTACCCACATGAGTACTTTCAGGCGTATTTTCTGAATCCCAAGACACATCCAACCAACGATCTGGTTCTGATTCATAGTGCATAAGTGTGGCACAATCTCGCGTGTGAATCGTCACGCCTTTTCCCGTTTGGACGATCCCCACCACACGATCCCCGGGAAGAGGATGACAACAGCCAGCATAATGAATAGCCATTCCAGGAATCAAGCCCCTCAGTGGAATAGCTGATCGCTTATCTGTTTTGCGGTTTGATGCTTTATCAATTATGCTCGGCACCGTGTTTTGTGTCTGCTCGGCATTTTCTTCGGCCCCACTGCGATTCTCTGGGTGCATACGCGTATAAACATCTGCGGCTGTATAAACGCCTGATCCCACGCTTGCGTAAAGCTCATCTAGGCTCTTCATGCGAAAATTTGAAAGAAACTCAATGAATGTGCGATCGCTGAACGCTTTTTTATATTTTTTAAAATATTTTTGAAGGATCGACTTGCCCAAAATAATATATTGATCTCGCTGTTGAGTGCGAATAAATCGTCGGATATTTGCACGAGCCTTGCCTGTAACCACACAGCGTTCCCACGCTGGTGAAGGGTTTTGTGATTTAGATGTGCATATTTCAACCTGCGATCCATTACGCAAAACAGTCCGAAGTGGAACAAGTCTTCCATCAATTTTTCCACTCACACAATGATTCCCCACATCGGAATGAATAGCATAGGCAAAATCAATCACTGTCGCGCCTTGGGGCATTGAAATCAGGTCACCTGCTGGTGTGAAACAAAACACCTGGTCTTGAAACATTTCAAGTTTTGTATGTTCTAAAAATTCTTCAGGATCACTCGAATGTTCAAGAATATCCAACAACCCCCGCAACCACCGGTATTCACTTTTGTCTTCTGTCGTGTTTTGTTTATATTTCCAGTGCGCGGCCACCCCATTTTCGGCATACTCATGCATGGTGTGTGTGCGAATCTGGATTTCAATACGATGATTTGTAGGACCAATAACTGTTGTGTGCAATGACTGGTAGTTGTTGGGTTTCGGTGTGCTAATGTAGTCTTTAAAGCGCTCTGGAACCATCGCAAAGGCACCATGTACGGCTCCTAGAGCCCGATAGCACTCTTCGCGCGTGCCCAACAATATACGAAAAGCGATGATATCGGTCAGCTGTTCAAAAGGCACTTTGCGTTGGCGCATTTTACGCCAGATGGAATATATGCTTTTTTCCCGACCGGATAGCGAAGCCTCCATAGTATTTTCCTTCATCAGCTGAAGTATTTGTGTTTTTATACTATCAACCGTGTCTTTCCCTTTTTCACGCAAGAAATGTAAGCGCGCGGTTATTGACTCATAGGCCTCGGGATGCAGCTGCGCAAAGGCAAGTTTTTCAAGCTCTTCCTTAATATGCTGGATACCAATACGCTCTGCCAGCGGGGCATAAATATCGAGGGTTTCTTGGCTAATACGTTGTCGTTTTTCCAGCGAAGCGACATAAT
The DNA here is from genome assembly GCA_023898725.1 of Alphaproteobacteria bacterium. Classification (NCBI taxonomy): domain Bacteria; kingdom Pseudomonadati; phylum Pseudomonadota; class Alphaproteobacteria; species Alphaproteobacteria bacterium. The sequence continues at coordinate 789,587 of CP060236.1, read as the reverse complement.
GAAGGGTGCGCATGTTATGCAACCGATCTGCAAGTTTTACAAGTAAAACCCGCATATCAGAAGCCATAGCCAACACAAGCTTGCGGAAATTTTCCGCCTGCTTTTCATGTTTTGATTGCCACTGAATTTGCGATAATTTAGTAACACCATCAACGAGTGTGCGTACCTCTTTGCCAAAATTTTTTTCAATTTGATCAAGGTTGACGCTTGTATCCTCAACTGTATCATGCAAAAGACCCGTGATAATGGTTTCAAGATCCAGATTCAACTCGGCAAGAATACTAGCAACCTCGAGCGGATGAGAAAAATAGGGGTCACCTGATTCACGCATCTGATTGCCGTGTGCTTGCATGGCAAAGACATAGGCCCGATTCAGTTTGTCCTCATCAACATCAGGGATGTATATACGGACTTTTTCTACCAGTTGGAACTGTCGGATCATGAAGGAGGCACGGCTTTAATGAAGTAATATTGTACAAAATAATACAATCTACACAATAGCACGAGAAAAACCATTTGTATCAAATCTTTTTTCTAGTCTTTGCGTAGCAAGGAGAGGATATTAACACTTAATTAACAAAAATTACTGACTATAATAATTACTTAAAATAATTTGTATAAATGTATATTATTTGTAGATATTTACTGTTCTTTTTATTTGCAACAATGGGCGCGCAAGCCTCAAGACAAATATCTGCCTCAGATTTATCTTCTCCCGAATCCATAGAAAGTCGAAGAGTGAACTTTGTCGTTCCTATGACTGCCATAAACGCCCCAGAACCCCCTTCTGTTATACCTACACCCGCGAACACTGTTCCCATGCCTACCATTCCTATGGATGATCTGGACTTTAGCGTCCAGCTAGCCCCATACAGCTTTGGTCGCCCAATTGAGCGTCCCATATTTATACTCTCATTAGATGGAGGCGGAATTCGCGGACGCCGTGAGGCAGAAATACTTGCTGCACTTGAGCGCGAAACATTATCAGAGTTTGGCCTTCACCTGTGTCGTATTTTTGATATCATGGCAGGAACATCTACAGGAGCTGGTATTGTCGCCGCCTTAAGTCTTCCTGGAAGTACACCACATATACCCGCATTCACTGCCGAACGCTTGCGTGCTCTTTATACCTCACACAACGCAAAGAAAATTTTTCACGCTCCTTTAGGGTATCGCATCCGTACGCTTGGTGGCTTGCGTGGCCCGCGTTTCCCAAGCACCGGCCTATCCCATGTTTTGCGAGAGTACTTTAAAGATCATTGGATAAGCGAAGCCATGACAAACATTCTTATACCTGCTTTCAGTCTCGATACCGGAAGAGAAAAGTACTTTCGAAGCGACCGTGCACAACAACATCTCTCAGAGGATTATTTTGTTTTTGACGCTGTGAAAGCAAGCGCCTCAGCACCCACATACTTCCCCGCACACGCGGCCATTAATGGGGAAGGTTTGGAAACATTATGTGTTGACGGAGGGCTTTGCATGAATAACCCCACAGCTGAAGCTTTTCGAATGGCAGAAGAACTATACCCAGGATCAGAAAAGTACGTGCTGTCCCTTGGCACCGGAGAAAAAGCTCCTCACGGTAATACCAAAGCTCTGCACGCCGAGGGGCTTATTCGTGCTGCACGAGCAATCATAAATGCAACCATGAGTGGAAGCTCACGCCACGTGGATGATGAAATGCATCGATTGCTTCCAACACCCTCTGCAGGTTATCCCGGTCATCAGCATTACTTTCGGTCACAAAGCACCATCACAGGTTCTTTAACTGATATGGCATCCACTGATCCTCATGTCATTGCGGCGATAGCACGTCTTGGAGATCCCGGACACAATCCCGAAGTACGCACCACTATCGAGAGCTTTATGAACGTGCTTAGACCTTTTTACAACAGAGCACACACAGCCCCACACATGGAATAACACAGACAAAAGAGATTAACCAACCGCCGCCAAACGTTGTGGGGACCTGTGCGCTTGTAGGAATTCAGCGATGAGACTCTCAAGACGCACAAATGAGCGGTATATTTTTTTATCAAATTTTTCTTTTGCCAAGTGACTGATGTTGCGCACAGCACGGCACAACGATGATAGTTCGTCAATCTGTGCAGCACTAGGGGAGGATCCCCCGGTTAATGATTGTGTTAGGGTGCGAAAGTCAATAATGAAGGCCCACAAGATCTCACTTTGTTCTTTTGGAGTCAAAAAAGTGACATTCCGCTCAATGCGATCGTTACTCATGATACAATACCTCTTTAAACGTTATTATTGGCAAATTTTTTTTATTATATGGGAATATAGCATGAGACAGATGATTGTAAAGAATTTTAACAAAAGATTTGTAAAGTTTTTAATTTTTAAACAGTATTTTTGACAGTAAAGTATTATGATATTTTTTAGGTGTTTCATTTGCAATGAACCAACAACCATACAGTTCTCTATTTGCACTATGTGTCGTAAAAAAATTTCCAGTCGGAAAGAAATATCCCAAAAAATTCTTGATATTGCTTTATCTCCAGGGAAAGATAAAAAACTTATCGTCACCGCAAATTTTTCTTACCGTGGCCTTATTCGTGATTTTATTATGCTTTTGAAGTATCGAAAAAATCCCCATGTCGCAAAATTTATGACAGAACTCATGTATCCACTCATAGACACACCTGGCAGTGTTATCTTTTGTCCGGTACCAGCACACCCTCTACGCCTTGTATCCCGGGGCTATAACCAGTCCATGGAGTTAGCCAAAGAGATGGCTCAGAGATTTCATCAAGGAACAGTCGTTGACGCGCTGGTACGGCGCCGTAATACACCCCAACAAAAAAAGAAAACTTTCTTAAAGCGCTACCAAAATATCCATAATGCTATAGGCCTAAGGCCCAATGCCCACTCTCATCTTATGAGAAAAGATATTATTCTTCTCGATGATGTTTGCACTTCAGGCGCAACACTTGTAGAATGTGCAAAAGTCCTGCTGACAGATGGGGGAGTTGCAAATGTTAAAGCCTGCGTTTTTGCACTGGCCACAAAAAAAGATCCGAATTCTTATTCTTTTTAGTGCCATTGCAATCGGGTTTCTCTTTTCTCATTGTTTTACAGAACGCTTTTTTGATCGCCCACTACTCACCACAACAAAAGGTTTTCCAATGTCCCACGTTACCATTTACTCCAAATCCGTTTGTCCCTATTGTGTGCGGGCTAAGGCACTATTTGACAAAATTGGTATCGCCTATAATGAGGTGCGGATTGATCTTCATGAAGAAAAACGGGATGAGATGCTCCAGAAATCTAATGGGAGCACAACTGTTCCACAAATTTTTATTGGTGACAAGCACATCGGAGGATGTGATGAGTTATACGCACTACATGCCAATGGCAGACTGATGAAGCTTTTGGCTTAGGTCCGATCCCAAAAATGCTCTTTTACGTACACACAAAGCTCGCGAAATAATTCACTTGCGTTAAGCCAATGAAACACCCTTGACGCGTACAGGGATTGAACATATATCCCTGCACATCACATAAGATTCCCGAACATGCGCGAACATAGCGTGCAATCTCAGCAGGGGTGATAAACTTATTCCAGTCATGTGTTCCTTCCGGAAGAAGCTTAAGAATATTTTCAGCTAGCCCAATGACCATCCACCGTGAAAGCTTCGTGCGGTTTATTGTCGATAAAACAGCAACTCCCCCAGAAGCAATGCGTGCCTGTATCGCCCGCAGAAATTCCGATGGGTCTGTCACATGCTCAATGACTTCAAAGGCAATCACCAAATCGAACTCCCCTTGTATATCAGCAACCTCACCCTCCACATAGGTTATTGCGAGGGTATTTTTTTCGGCATGCTCTCGGGCAATTGCGATACTGGTTGGCGATGCATCAACACCCACCACCAACGCACCGCAGCGGGTTAGTGCCTCGCACAAAACACCTCCCCCACACCCAACATCAAGAATTCGCATGCCTTTGAGTGTGCCGAAACCAGCACGAGTCGCCACACGCATGATGTACTGCATACGCAAGGGAAGCAAATCATGCAACAATCCATGCTCTCCTCTTTCTGACCACCACCCCTTAGCCATTCGTTCAAATTTTTCAACTTCATCTAAGTCAATGGAGGACGTTGTCATGAGGCACTCTTTTCTTTAACGACAGATGCCAAAAATGGCGGGATACGCACACTCACTTCTGTTCCATCTTTCAGCGTTACCAAAACACCATCCACCACCGGAAAATCCCGATATCTAAGCATCAATGCACATACGTGATTGTAACAAAAAAGGAGCTTACCAACACGCACACCTTTATAGTAGACTTCTTGAGGACTCTCATCTACTGATGATCCTTGCGCGGGTACTCCTGCGAAGACGTACTTGCGAACTTCACCAGCGTGTTGCGTGCGTGTTATAAGCTCTTGACCAACATAGCAGCCCTTATTCCAAGAAAGGGCATTGATGAAGGCACCATTGGTTTCCATGGGAAACAGTTGGTCTTCGCCATACTCACGAACGCCCTCTAAAACACCCATAAGAAGGCGCTTTTGACGCCACTGGTTATACATCACGGAATCCTGGGCGCGTTTTTCTTTCAATGATTCTTGTTCGAAAGAAGTAATAAGATAGCGATAACCTAACGCGGGGGGACTATCCCCCCGTTGTGGCACACGAGGGTCCCCTCCCCCCAAAAAAGACGCAAAGGGGGTGTACGTAATACATTCTACCAAATCCGCATTTTCAGCAATTGTCACATCACACCGCAGCTTGTACATCATCAGTAACTGTAACACACGAGAACCAACACGGGCATCACACGACAGAGTCACGCCACCAACGTCTGGCGCTCCTATCGGCACACCAAACGAATGGGTGTAAACAAAAATATCTGCTATCACTTTACTGCGCGGTGTGAGCAAATAACCATAAACAAGATCTCCCGCCAAAACGGCGGCCAGGTCACACGTTAATAACCCCTGCAAAAAAGAGCGCCACTGGGTGCCTTTGATATCAATACACATGCGATAAGGCAGTATGGTTACAGTTTGGGAGTACATGATTATTTCTTCTTGGATTTCTTCTGCCGGGTGCGTTCTTTTTTCTGCAATCTCTGTTTTAGATCATGCCCTATAGCATAATCTGCCCCTGCCCCCCCTACCACAGGAATAATCTGGCCAGACGTTGGTTTTTTGCGCAGTTGCCCAACAGAAGTTCCTCTGGGGATGAGAGCTTTTCCCATATTTCCCCCAGCACCAGATGCAAACAAGCTACTATGGAAAATGCGTATTGGATTCGGAATTTTGCGCCTGCGCCCTCTTTTTCCGCGTTGTGAATGAGAGGCCAAAACGGTGGTATCGATATCACCCTCCACAACAGTAAGGCCGTCACGAAAAGAAATGGCAGACGGAGGACGCATATGTGATGATGGCAATGAGCGCCATAGGGCGTTTTTTCTTGCCAGACCACCACCGCTTCTTGGGGCTTCTCCACGTGAAGAGGGCTGTTCACGTGTTATGAAAATGCCACCATCTCTCCGGGCTTCTCTTTTGCGATCCTTGCGAGAGGCGAGCTGTGCACGATTAAGATCATTATCAACAGGTCTATCAGGCACAGCAAGAGGGATCCGGCGCTCAACAACAGGGCGCCCATCATCACGCGGTACACCTTCATCAATCACAGATACTTGTAACAAGCTAACGGTACTCAAGAAAAAGTATATCATGCGACAAGACGCGTTAAACAATGAAGCAATCTTTTCACGGCTTCAGCCAGGACGTCAACTGTATTTGTCAAACAAATACGCACATAACCAGGGGCGGCAAAATAGCTACCGGGCGTCACACACAAATGCTCTTGCGCAATTAATGTGTGAACAAAGGATTCGTCATCAATCTCACCCGTTGCCTTTTGTAAAAAAGGACGGATGTCTGCAAGAATATAGTATGCACCCTGTGGGTTGGATGTGACAATACCATGTTCTGCAAACAACGTCCGGACAAATGCAGCCCGTACCTTCAACTCTGCGCAAAAAGGTTTGAGAAAATCAAAACCATTCCTCAGGAGCGCTTCTGCTGCTACTTGTGAAATCACACTTGGATTTGATGTCTGTTGAGACTGAATTTTACCCAGTGCTTCTATCAGATGGCGAGGACCAGCAGCAAATCCTAGACGCCACCCTGACAACGCCCCACACTTGGAAACACCGTCAACCACAACAACACGGTCAGCCAAATCTGCATTCACATGGGCAAAACTAGGACAAGGAAGACCGTCATGAACAAGCAGAGCATAAATTTCATCGCATATAATATTCACATGGGGATGGCGGCGCAGAACATCCCCAAGGGCTTGTTGTTCGTCATATGTATAGACAGCGCCCGTAGGATTATGAGGATTATTCAAAAGAAGCCACTTTGTTCGAGGAGTGATGTGGCGCGCTAAACTTTCGGGGGTCACCTTGTAATCATTGATGTACTCAAGAGCAATCCCCACAACAGTGCCACCCAGAAGCCGCACCATCGTCTCATAAGTTGGCCAATAGGGCTGTGGAAGCAAAACCTCATCTTCGGGCAATAACGTAGCCATGAGGGTATTAAAAATACCTTGTATGCTCCCATTTGTAGCGATCACAGCAGTATCATCTGTCAGTGTAATCCCCCGCATATCCCTAAAGTAGTTACGTATTTCATGCAGCAAGGAAGGTCGCCCTGATACAGCTGTATAGCGACAGACGCCATCAAGCATACCCTTGCGCACGGCAGTAAGTACGCATTCAGGAGGGGTAAAGTCTGGCTCACCCACTGTAAGGGCAATAAAGTCTGAGTGTTTTTGTGCGTATTCTTGAGCCGCTGCATTGAGTTTCAACGTACGGGACCCCTCAATACGCCGAACAAAATTGGTAAGAGCTATCATTGGCCAGCCATAACCTTTTTCTGTATTTTTATCTGTTAGCCTAAGTATAATGGATATTGAGAGTAAATCCTACGCGAAAGATCTTCAAAACTGTGAAGAGGTTTCTTCACGACGCTTTTTGTATGTGTACATTTTTTGTATACAAAGACCCTTCTTTCCTCACAGAGGATTCACCCCTTCTGGGAACGCCAATAATCCATAGGACAATCAGGGACATAAAAACAAGGTAACTACACATCATTTGAAGATGCACCCCTGTTTCGCGAAAACTATTCACGATTGGAATCATGGCACTCCCCATCAGGGCAGCTCCCAGTGTTAAACTTGTTGTCACTCCTCGGCATCTGTATTTTTCGGGGAAATCATCCATAACATAGGTGTTGATTCCGGAAGAATACAAAATAGCACACAGATTCACAGCAAGCTGCAAGCCAACAACGGTTCTTAACGGAGCATCTGGAAAAATACTTACCCCAACACCACCACAGATACACAAAAAAATACTTCCGACGCGCATGTTAAACAGATGACCTCTTGCATCTGCCAATATACCAAAAAGTGGATAAAGGACCATATAACCCACACATATCAGCATATTAATAAGAATTTTTACATTCGTTTCTATACCGAAACAGGCAATCAGTTCATTGGTAAGGTAGATATTGAACAGCATATATGGTGCAGCGGAAAGACCTCCAATACAGGCACAGCGCAAAAATTTGCGAAAAAGAACCCCAGATGAAAGAATGTCTATATCTTGATGGCGGTTACGCATTGTAGGACGAGCGACGTCCACTTGCTGCCTTAAAATGAAAAAAGAAAACCCCAAAAGCCCTGAAAAAACAAAGGCTAGGCGCCATCCACCTGGATACCAAGATGCCATCGTAACAATAAAAAAGCTGACAACACAGGCAAGAACAGCTCCCATAAAGTTGCTTGCATTCAAAAAATTTATATGGGTATTAAGGTGAGTATGTTTGTATTTTTCATACAAATATGTGCTGGCCGTACCATACTCGCCTCCGACGGAGAGCCCCTGTACAAACCGACATACTCCCAATAAAAATGCAGAAAATATACCTATACTTTCATGGCTGGGGATTAGCCCAATAGCCAGTGTTGCCATTGCCATCATCAAGACAGATCCCCGCAACGCCCTGCTTAAATGATATTTATCCGCCACCCATCCCCAAAAATAGGCACCCAGAGGACGGCTAATGTACGCCGCTGAAAATAACACATAACTTAAAGAACTTTCCCCACCTCCGTCTGTTGGAAAAAAAACATAGTGAATATGAGGCAGCAAAAACCCCATGAGCGTCGCATCAAAAAATTCAAGGGTATTTCCTCCAAAAACTCCTAAAACTAAGCGAATCGCAGATGTATGATTTTTTGTCATAGTATAAAAACAATTAGTGTAAGGATCTTTTATTTTATTATTTTGTGTAAATCAAGTATTTTTATTTTTTATTCATTTTGAATGACAGTAATAAATCTGTTTTGAGCGTGGTTTTTCCGCAAAAAAATACATGCGTTATAAGGTGGTATACTTATAAAAAAACTCTCTCTTAACTGGATTATAGGTTCTTGCAAAAATGCAGCAACATGGTTAGAGTACTGGATATTAAGCAATGTAGATTTAGACCATGGTTGATATTATCCAAGAAGCCAAAGAAGAAGCCCGCCATGAGGCAATTCGCCATTTCCTCAAGAAGTACGCCACACAAATAGCGCTTGTTTTTGTGATGATATTTTCCGCTGTGGGTGGCTACTCTTACTGGAAGAATGCACAAAAAACTGCAGCCGCAGAGGCATGCAAACAGTATATGCGAGTCCTTCAAGACCTTCAAACAGCTTCCCCAGAAGAACGGCAAAAATCGCTAAAAAGTCTTTTTGATCTTAAGGGATATGGGGCACTGGCCAAAATAATTTTTGGTGTTACTGTCCTCACAGAGCCTGACATCAAGGCTGATACTTTGTCACAAGAAATTGACACGCTTCTTAATGATAAGACTATGGATGATTTCTTACGGGATCTTTTAATTGTTTCACTCGCACAGGGGATGCTGAATAAAAACTTTACCCACGTCAAGTTGACAGAGGCACTCAACCGTATTGCCCGGGCAAACTCATTTCTAAGGACATACGCCCTTGAAACCCTCGCACTCCAGGACATGAGTAGCGGAAACACAACGCATGCGGCTGAGCTCCTTAAGCAAATAGAGAATGATGCTACATCGCCCCGACAGAGTCGTGAGCGTGCGCATATTATCCAACGTCAGATTGCTTCACAAGAATCGGTTTTGGAGCAGTAACACTTCAAAAAATGCCTTCACGTGATTATACTCAGGACCCCTTTATGAAACTCCACTTTCTTTTTACAATGACTTTCGTGCTACTTCTTGCTGCTCTGGGGGGGGGCTGCAGTAAAGAAAAAGTAGTAATTGATGGAAAACGCGAAAACATTATTCTCCTCGAAACAGCGCTAACACCAGAAGTGCCCGGTGATGTTGCAACGTTTACTATGCCAAAGACTTACAACAAACGCACATGGGCAAGCCCCCATGGTGCTACAGATGGGTCACGGAATGCCTTTATATACAGCAACAAACTGACCACTAAATGGGCCTTTTCTATTGGCCAGGGGTCAACCAGCAATCAACCTCTGATGGCCACACCTCTCTTTGTGGATGACCGCATAATTGTCTTGGATGCTTCAGGGAATTTAATCTCCTATGATCTTGCAACACAACGACGTGTGTGGGCAGTACCCACAAACCCTTCTGGATCTTCGTCTTCTGAGGCATTAGGGGGAGGCATTTGTTACGGTGATGGGTTGATTTTTGTAACATCGGGATTTGGACAAACGAGTGCCTATGACTTCAAAACGGGAAAACATCGTTGGACAACTCCTGCGAATGCTCCCTTGCGGATTGCACCGCTTTTCTATGACAAAAAAGTTTTCACCATCTCGATTAACAGTCATATGGACGTGCTCGATGCACAAACAGGAGCGCTCTTATGGTCACACGATGGCATTGCTGAGAGTGCCGGACTTCTTGGCGGTGCAACACCGGTCATTCACAAAAATAGTGTTCTTGTCCCCTATCCATCTGGGGAAATTTTTGTCCTCGATCGCATCAGTGGGAAACTGCACTGGAGTGATAATATTGCTTCTTCATTAAATCTGAGTTCACTGGGAACAATTGCACACGTCCATGCACAACCTGTTATTGATGGTGACACAGCTCTTGTGTCAAGCCATAGCGGGCTTTTGGCAGCAATTGATGTGAACACAGGTGTCCGCAAGTGGTTTCGCGAAACTACCGTCATTCACACACCAACAATGACGAGCGCTTACATCTTTATTGTTAATGACCTCTCACAAGTGGCTTGCTTGCGCAAAAGTGATGGAAAGGTAATTTGGGTACATAATTTAGTAAAGCACGTACCGCAAAAACCTGAAGAACGTATTTTTTGGTCGGGACCTCTTTTGGGTGATGGATTCCTTTATGTTGTTAGCTCTCATGGGGAGCTTGTAAGCCTTAAAGTTTCAGATGGTACACACGCTAAAACGGTGAAAATTCCTCATGGATCAAAAATGATTCCACAAATTGTGAACAATACCCTTTATGTGCTGTGTGATAACGGAAGGCTTGTTGCCTTTAATTGAGGCCTACTCTTATGAATCTCACACACAAACAGCCTAAGGTTCTTCTTTTTGGAAGGGCCAATGTCGGAAAATCGACACTTTATAATAAACTGATTGGCCACGCTCAAGCAATTGTCTATGACGAACCTGGCGTTACTCGTGATGTGCGCGAACATCCATTTACTTTGGGTGGAGTGGATTTTTTGCTTATGGACGCCGCTGGTTACGAGGTAGGAGCAAAAACAGAACTCGCACAGGGTATTCATAAGTTGCTCTCTCAAGCTGCGACTGACGCTGATGTTATTCTTTTTATTGTTGATGGGCGCGAAGGAATTCAAAACCTGGATCAGCAAGCTTCCGCATGGTTACGCAAAGTTGTGGGAAAGACACCGGTTTTTCTGCTTGCCAATAAGTGTGAAAGCAAAAAAGGCTTGGAACAGACAAATGAATTTTTCCATCTCGGATGGGGAGAACCAATCGCCATTGCTGCTGAGCATGGCATTGGTTTTTCTGACATTTATGAGATCCTTATACAAGCCACGCACCATCTTCGTAAAAAAAATCTGGGACCGTCTGAAGAAAGTTCCTCACAGACAGAGGAGTTTTTAGCCGAAGATACGGTCCACAGCCCCTCGTCTGATCCTGCCTCTGCCGAGAAAGACCTTTCCCGTCCTCTCTCCATTACGATTATTGGACGACCAAATGTAGGCAAGTCAACACTTGTGAACGCTCTTTTAGGCAAGGAACGTGTTTTAACCGGAGATCAGCCAGGTGTCACACGGGATTCTGTACGGATATCGTGGGTTTATGAAAATCGAGAGATACAACTGGTGGATACTGCAGGTATTCGCCGCAAAAGCCGCATTGATACAGATATTGAACGTCTCAGTGTGCAGTCAAGTCTCCATAATATCCGCTTTGCCGAGCTTGTAATTTTGCTTTTGGATGCAACCCAACCCTTGGAAAAGCAGGAGCTTCTTCTTGCAGAGCATGCGGTAAACGAAGGGCGGGCTCTGATTCTTGCCCTGAATAAATGGGATCTTGTTCCAATTGAGGAACAACAACCACTTTTGACACATCTGCATCGTCGTATTTCACATGTTCTCCCCCAAGTGAAGGGAATTCCCTGCGTAACGTTGTGTGCAAAAACAGCAGCCGGTCTTGATAAGTTAATGCAAACACTGTTAGTAATGGAAGGTAAATGGAATACCCGTTTATCTACGGGAAAGCTCAACCGCTGGCTCAAGGATGTAACAACCCAGAATCCCCCCCCCCTAGTCAAAGGACGTCCCTTTAATATCAAATACATTGCACAAATCAACAAGCGTCCCCCTACGTTTACTCTCTACACCAGCAAGTCTGCTGAGCTTCCCAAAAGTTATATGCGCTACCTGGTGAATCATCTGCGTGAGACTTTTGACCTGTCAGGCACCCCCATACGTTTACTGACCCGAAGCGCGAAAAACCCCTACCATGAAGCCACCACGTAATCAGCGAACGTGTGTCTTGTCCCTCTTGAATAAATAATGAAATGGGGCTATGTATAAAAGGCTGTGGCTACAGGTGAACATGTACATAATATACCCCGGGGCGATGCTTACGCGAACGGGAGCTGTCTTCTGTCTTTGCCCGTGGGCTTTGATATATGGCCCCCACTTGGTTTTTTGGCCACGCGTGGATATAATCAAGCATGCACGGTAGCTACGGCACCTGTTGTTGCGTCTGTTCAAAAGGGTGTCACATGATACGAATCCTCTTTTTTGGTGATGTTGTTGGTCGATCGGGACGCGATGCCCTCATCGAACACCTGCCGCGTATTCACGATCGTTTTACACCAGACTGCGTGATTGTAAACGCGGAAAATGCCGCTGCAGGGTTTGGTGTTACCAAAAGCATCTGTGAAGATTTATACGCAGCGGGGGTTCATGTGATTACCACAGGGAATCATGTTTGGGATAATACAGACATTCTCAATGCCTTTCAGAGCTTCAAAGGCCTTCTGAGACCGGCAAACTTTCCTCAGTCATCTCCTGGGAGCGGCTGGACTTTATACCCCATACCAATAGGGAAAAATCAGGGGAAGCATATTCTTGTTATTAACTTGATGGGGCGGTTGTTCATGGATCCACTGAATGATCCCTTTGAAATCATGGAAGAAATTCTCCAAAAATATAGCCTTTCTAGCCCCTCTACTGATGCCATTTTTGTTGATTTTCATGGAGAAGCAACAAGCGAAAAACAAGCTTTTGCCGCGTATTTTGATGGCAAAATTAGCGGCGTGATAGGAACTCATACCCATGTTCCCACAGCAGACACCCGCATTTTACCACAAGGAACAGCCTTTCAAACAGATGCCGGCATGTGCGGCGACTATCAATCCGTCATTGGGATGGAATTAAGCACATCATTTCCCAAATTCTTGAAACGAGGCCCATCAAAACGTATGCAAGTTTCATCGGGAGAAGGAACACTTTTTGGGGTATGCATTGATGTGGATGATCAAACAGGAAAAGCCATTGCTGTTGAGCGCCTCCAGTACGGAAAATCTCTTTAGCCGTCTATAAATATCTGTCTTTTTTATGGTGTAAATACGAGGCTGAGAAACAAATGGAGCTTCATCCTTCTGATCCCTTTCCCGTGCTTTTGCCACTGACACAGTTATAAAGATTTGCCCAGTTATAAAATCCTGCAAGGAATTCCCAACTGGAGAGCCTTCTTTGCTACAAGAGTTGAAGCATTTACCACAAGAGCAGCACAGGCAGATGGCCATACCTGCAAATCATCCTTAGAGTTTCCTGCATAAAGGTATCTGCCTTTTCCCAACCGTTCGTTCAGGGCAATCGCCTTTGCCTGAGCACGCCGGTTAGTCGTGCCATCACTGGCAACTACAGCATCAAAGAGACCTAAGTACTGAGAAATACGCTCGGCCACACTTTTATCTGCGGCAGTGGCTAACACGGTTAGTCCTCCTTGTGCACGGTGACGCTTGATCAAGTTCAAGAGTCCTTTATTGTATGTAAGGGTTCTCACATCCACTTTGTAAGACTGCTCCACATATTGTTTTGCTTGGGCATGACCGCGAAAAAAACATAACAGACCCCGCATCAGTTTAAGAGGGCTCGGTTGCCTTACAAGACCCCAAAAAGCACGCACAGTCACATCTTCTGTAATGAGAGTTCCATCCAGATCAATGCACCAGGGAATCTTGGGATTATCAAATATTTTCGTATCAAGCATATGGGCGACTATGGCCTCTCCTATGGTTTTTTGTTGTACAATGGTATGCATTGCTTTATAGATTTGCAACAGGAATGGAAAAATAAATGGGTCAAGAAATCACATTATCGCTTGCGCTTCGTTCGCGTCATGCACGTATTGTTGGTGTGCAGACATTGTTTGTTGCCATCCGGGATGACACCCCAGCACGTAACCTTGACAAATCAATCACAACAGCACTGTCTAAAGCGGGTGCAGACACGGACACAAAAATCACACCAGACTCTGTTGTTTTACGGCGTATTGTCTCAGCCTATGATGATAACCGAGAAAAAATATGGGAGATTGTTTCTGGGCACCTTCCCGAAGCATGGCCCCTTAAGCGTGTAGACCCTGTGATTAAAGCGATCCTCGGGGCCGCTTTAGCCGAAGCATTCAGTCAGAAAACCCCAGGTAAGGTTATTCTGCGAGAATACACAACTATTGCTGATTCATTTTTTTCTCACAAAGAAATAGACTTTATTCACAGCATTATCAGTGGCATGCTACAAAAGACTGGTTATCTTGAAAACAACACATGCACCAAGGACTTACTGAAAGTCACGTAATTGATGCCCTGCGGCGCGCCTTCCCTCATGATGCAGATTTGCATAATGATGCTGCCATGCATCATGCGACCTCACACGAAATTATTGTGTGCTCGGATAACTGTATTGAAGGAATCCACTTTCATAACACAGACTCTCCCAAGACTGTCGTTAAGCGTTTTATGTGTCGTGTATTTTCGGACCTTGCCGCTTCGGGAGCATACCCAACAGCAATCTCCCTTAATTTCATGCTTGGTTCCAGAATAACCCTTTCTTATATCACCGAGATGATTGCACATATTAAAGACATCTGTGAAAGTGATAATATTCGGCTGCTGGGTGGGGACACATCCTTATTACCAGGAGAGACATCGGCTTTTAGCATTACAGCTCTTGGCCACACTGACCATCGATTGAGGCGAGATTTAGCCATTGATGGACAGCTTTTGTTTGTAACGGGAACAATTGGTGATTCATATCTTGCTTTTATGATTAAAAGTGGAAAACTTACAGCACCAACATCGGCAATTCGGGAGTATTTTTATGCGCACGATGAATCGCCAAACGCACGCGTTTCCTGTATGCAAACACTGTGTCCTCACATTGACTGTGCTATTGATATTTCAGATGGTCTTTTGCAAGATGCCCATAACTTAGGCTTATCCTCCAACAAACACACCGTAATCCATATTTCAGACATCCCGCTTTCTGTCCAAGCATGCGCCGTTCTTCAGGCATGTGACAGTGACACCCGGCAGGAACTTCTCATAAAAATGTTAACCTGGGGGGATGATTATGAAGTTTTGTTTACAGCCTATCCAGAAACCCTTTTGCCTATCAAGAAAGTCCAAGAAATCCATTCTCTGCCTGTGACGTGCATTGGGTATGTTGGGATTAAAAAAGATAAGAACTCCTGCGTTACACTGATTGCCTCTGATGGGTCAGATATCACCCCATCAGTTTTAGGATACGCACACAAAAGGATTATGAGAAAATGAAGATTTCTTTTTGGGGAACACGTGGATCACTTCCTTGTCCAGGAGCACGCTATACAAAGTATGGAGGAAACACCAGTTGCATTTCTATCACGACAAGCAATGGTGAGCTTGTTATTGATGCCGGAACAGGGTTGCGTAACTATGGTAATGCACGTCAAGGAAAAGCAACGCAAAACCTCCCCAACGTATACCATATTGCTCTTTCGCACTTTCACTATGATCACATTATTGGAATCCCCTTTTTCAAGCCTTTATGGGATCCAAACGCTATCATTCATTTTTATTCTGGAACATGCGCAGGAAGAGAAGATCTTGAGCGTGTGCTACGGTTGCTCTTTCGCGAGCCATTTCTGCCTATGTGCTACGATGATATTCCAGCAACACTCATACTCCACACGCTGACAGAAACACAATCCATAGAAATTTTTTCTGGTGTTTGTCTTCGGGTATTTCCCCTTAATCATCCCGGAGGAGCATGCGGCTATAGCGTGAGTGAACAAGGAAAGTCGGTTGCCTATGTTTCTGACCATGAGCACTCTCAACAAGGAGAGAAAAATCTAACCCCTTTTCTTCATGGACATGACCTGATGATTTTCGACGCATTTTTCTGCAATGAAACATACCGTGCAGGATGGGGACATTCCACCTGGGAGCAGGGGGTATCTCTCGCAAAAAGCCTAAACATACCCCAAGTTGCCCTTTTCCACCATCACATCGAGTGTGATGATGGTGCTCTTGATATCCTACAGAACCAAATTTCCCAGGTTTTTTCAGGTGCGTTCTTTGCGCGCGAAGGAACAACTGTCACTCTTACTGAGGCTTTTTGATACGATTGGTGCCCAACCCATGAACCATAACCAATCAAAGGAAAGGGCTTTTTCTGCATGATCGTGAGAGAAGTTTTGCTGCAAGACTCGCAAATACGTTGATGTCACGGGATACCCCAAAAGAGGGATGCCGGTATGAACCATAAGATCACGCAACACATCCTCGACACGCGCATACTTCACTTGTATACGATCCCAATCACAAACAGGAAGGGAAAAGGATGCATATTGCAAAAGTTGAGCAACACTTTGGGGTTTTATAAATGGTAATAAACGCTGATAGGCCTTATCAAAAACCATCAGATCCGTATTAATTAGTGTTTTGTGAAAGCTATGAAGTGTTTCATTCCCCCAGCATCCTCCGATATACAAACCCCCATCTTTGAGAAGATTTCGTGCCTGAATCAGTTTTTCTTGAGGATCTTCCTCACGATGCAGACGCTCCCAGTCCACAACAAGATCATAGCTTCCCATATCGATGTTTTTCAAAGGCTTTTTCACAAAAGATGGTATCGCAACGGTATGGATATCAGCATGAGGATAACACGCACGCACAGCTTTCACTACAAGGGCAAGGTGATCCCCCAGCACACAAACTCTAGTAAATGAGCGCTTAACAAACGATAGGCGCTCTCCTAAGTCAGCAATCAACTGCACATAGCAGTTCTGAATATGGTCAGGCAGACATGCCTGTAGTGAGCCTGACTCAGTGATTACGCGCGCGCAAGAAGCCATTTTTTCACAATAACATAAAAAGCAGGAACCACCACTAACGTACACACGGTACCAATTGACATACCTCCCACAATCACCATGCCAATTTGACGACGAACCTCAAACCCATTCCCTGTTGCAAACATAAGTGGGAGAGCTCCCACAACCATTGCAAAAGTTGTCATAAGGATAGGGCGCAGCCGCAGGCAGGCCGCATCAATCACAGCAGGAAACGGATGAATCCCTTCTTCATGGACCTGGTGATTGGCGAAATCCACAATGAGAATGGCGTGTTTTGTTATTAAACCAATCAGCGTTACGAATCCAATCTGGCTATAAAGGTTTAGAGTCCCTCCAAAAACATACAAAAAGAGTACCCCACCAGAGAGTGATAACGGAACACTAAAAAGAATGATCAAAGGATCAATATAACTTTCATATTGCGCAGCAAGAATAAGAAAAATAAAAAGCAAGGCCATTCCATACACAAGGACAATGCTGGATTGCTCATCCAAATAGCGGCGACTTTCACCCGCAAAATCATACAGAACATTGTCAGGAAGATGTTCCTTAGCAAGCACACGGACGTCATCAATAGCTTCGCCCAAAGAGCCTCCTGGACGTATGCGCCCAAAAATGCTTACTGAACGAACCCCTCCGTAGTGCCGAATTTCTGTTTGCGAGGTTGTCTTTGTGACCTTTATGAGCTCACTCAGGGGAATCATGCGATCCTGATCCGTATCACCGCTTGTTTGTTTGCGTATGCTGCGCAGGAAAATGCTTGAAAGATCTTCCGGCGTCGCCCGAAAATCATCGTCAAGCTCAACACGGACAGGATAGCGCTTTCCATCCCGTTGAAAATGATCAGCGATTCGCCCACTAATAGCGGTATCAAGAACTTCACTCACAGTGCTCACATCGACACCCAACGCCGCAGCTTTATCCCTATCCACGTCAACAGTAAACTGTTGCCCTTCAGGGATAATATCAGGCACAACCTGCATCAAGTTTTTGTTGCGCATCAAGTGTCGACTAAAATTATCCGCAATCTCCACAAGCTCTTTATATGGCTTTGACGATTGAAGAACAATTTGAAAAGGGTTTGCACTGTTAGGAATTACGCCACTAGAGCGTGGTGACATCCGTATATCAAGACCCGTAATTTTCATCATTTGTTCATTGAGCTCAGTCGCGATTGTTTCTGAGCTACGCGTACGTTCATTCACTGTTCCTAGCATAACCCGCAACGTGGGCTCACCAGGTGTTTGTGATTGTGCCAAGATACTTTTAACTTCAGGAATGGCACGTACAATTTCTTCAGCCTGTATCATGTATTTATCAACGTACGCAAGATTGGCACCGAAAGGCGGTGAAATCCGCGAAGCAATGATCCCTGTATCTTGTGTAGGGTTAAGCTCTGATTTTAAAAGTGTCGAAAGGCCAAAACTCATAGTAGATAGAATCACAGCACTCAGAAGCACAATACCCGGTTTAAGTAATGTTCTTCCCAAAAAAGAAGCATAGTAAACGCTTGTTTTGTCAAATACTCTATCAACCCAAGCAATGGCCTTAGAAATAATTGTTTTTTTCTCTACAGAACCTGCATCATGTACCCGCAAAATCTTCGCACACATCATGGGAGAAAGCGTAATAGCAATAAAACCTGATATCAAAACAGCACCCGCTAATGTAATGGCAAACTCTGTAAACAGTTTACCAACAAGCCCAGGCGTCAAAGCAATCGGCGCATAAACAGCCGCTAGCGTGAGAGTCATCGCAATTACCGCAAAACGAACCTCAGACGCTCCTTTAATCGCCGCAGGAAGAGGCTTCATCCCCTTTTCAATATAGCGATAGACATTTTCCAAAACAACAATAGCATCGTCGACAACCAAACCAATAGCAAGAACAAGAGCCAGTAGAGTCAAAATATTAATCGTAAATCCCAACAAATACATCAAGGCAAAGGTCCCAATAAGAGAGATGGGAATTGTTACCGCTGGAATCCAGACGGCCCGTAGCGATCCAAGCGTCAACAAAACCACCACAATAACAAGAAATGTTGCCTCAAAAATAGTACGCTTTACTTCATTAATCGATTCCTCAATGAATACTGTGGAGTCATAGGCCACATGGATTTTCATTCCCCGCGGGAGATTTTCTGAAATTTTTGGTAAGAGCTTTTCTAATCCACGGGCAATATCGAGTGGATTGGCAACAGATTGTTTAACAATAGACAACGAGACAGATGGAAGCTGATTAAAGCGAATTTTATTCCGGCGATCTTCTGCTTTTAACACTACCTGTGCAACGTCTTTTAAGCGGACAAGTCCGCCATCTTTTTCAACAAGACTAATATCGCGAAAATCATCCTCTGTTTTAAGAGCTGCTGTTGTTGTCACAATGATATCACGATCTTTCATACGCAACTGACCCGCAGGTTTCTGTACATTCTGACGCTTAACCGCAACCACCACGTCTTCAGGGCTGAGCTGGTACGAAGCAAGCTTCACAGGATCTAACATAACGTGCATCTCAAACATACCACCGCCAAAAACTTCCGCACTCGAAACACCTGGTAGTGCTTCAAATTGGTTGATCAGATATTTTTGGATATAGTCAGCCATTTCCTCAGGTGTATGTTCTGAGCTTGTCAGGGCCAAATCAACTACCGAAACAGCATCAGCATCGGCTTTACGAATCCGAGGATCCGTAATTCCACGTGGCAAGGTATCACGCACACGAGCAATTCTGTCACGTACATCACTCGCCGCATCATCAATGCGCCGCCCATTATCAAACATCAAACTAATGCGACTCTCACCAATCATACTTTGAGAAACAATCGTTTCAACCCCTTCGATTCCCGAAAGAGTGCTTTCCAGTTTCTTTGTAATGAGGGTTTCGATAATCTCGGGACTTGCGCCTTCAAGCTGGATAATAACACTGACTTTCGGGAATGAAACATTCGGATATTCCCGTAAATTCAACCGAGACATCGTCACAAGACCTATTAATATAATGATCAGGGATAAAACAGTCGCTAATACAGGGCGTCGGATAAATATTTCTGTAAAGCCAAATGATTGGGAGGAGTTATCAGAATTTTTGGGTGCTGTCATGGCTTATACCGATACTTTTCTCTGTGTATCTGTTTCTAGGTCTTCTGCCTTTTTGTTCTCACTGCCGTCAACGGAGTCTGACGAAACGGGAGTCCGTGAGGATTTTTGAATAGGAGGTTTTGGTTGCTTCAGCGAAGAATCCGATGACTCTGCGTGCGCATCTTGATGTTTTTGCAATACATCTTCGTCGTCATCTTCGTCGTCATCGTCATCCTCATCTTCATCAAAAATTTTATTGCCAGAATCTGTAGTTGTCTGTGTCTCTTTTTTTGCGGGTTCGGGAGAACTCTCTGAAACTTTTTTCCCAGCCAATACCTCCTCTTGTGCCTTTTTTTTATCGGCATTTTTTCGTACAAGGGCGTCATAATCAACTGTTTGTTTTTGCAAATCAGGATAATCATCTGCATTCACAACATCTGCACGCGCATGAGGAATGCCTCCAAACTTCATGCTTCCCACAGTTACAACGTGATCTTCAGGGCCTAAACCAGAAAGAATTTCAATATCTGATCCCTCACGAATACCTGTTCTCACGGTAACTTTTTCCGCCAAATAGCCCAGTTTTCCACCCTGCAAGAGCGGCACAACCTTGTAAACAAAAGACTCTTCCGCGGACATGTCAACAGCAACCTCGGGAATGACCAAGGCCCCAGGGCGTGTTCCTGCCTCAAGAAACACACGACCAAATAGTCCTGGCCGCAAAATTCCATGAGCATTTGAGGCAACAGCATACATGCTGAGACTGTTTGTTGCTTTATTCACCTGCGCATCAATAGAATCGATGGTCGCTGTCATTTTTTTATCTCCTTGGCCATCCACATTAAATTGGACAGATTGGCCCTTATGAAGCTTCATAGCAATACTTGCCGGCACAGCAAAGCGAATGCGTATGGGATCCACATCCACAATGCGCAAAAGTTCCTGGCGTTGGTCCACGAGTGCACCCACGCTTAGGGTTTCTTGACGTAAGCCTACTGTCCCATCAAATGGTGCACGAATAACCGTATTTTCAAGTTGGTGCTTACTGACTTCGTATCTGCTCTCAGCCTGGCGATACTTTGCCTCGGCCTGCTCGCGAGACTTTTGTGACGCATAGGTATTCTGTTGAGAGAGTTTTTCTATACGCTCAAAGTCAGCTTTTGCCGTTTTAAACTGGGCTTCCGCATCCAAAAGGTTTGCCTTATATACACGATCTTCAATCGTAATAAGCGGAGAATCTTTCGCAACAGAATCTCCCCCTTGAAAGTGAATTTCACTGATTGTACCTGTTACCTGCGCACGCAACACTACCAACTGGTTTGCCTCTAGACTCCCAATAACAGTGGCTTTTTCATACAACCCGGCTGTGCGCACTTTTGTCACCTCAACCGTCACACTCCTACCGGACTTTTGTGTGTGCACCCCAAGCACATAATATCCCAGCCAAGCAGCGATAAATCCCACAACAACCGCAGGGATTATAATCTGCAAATACTTAGGAAGCTTTAAAAAGAGCGCGATCGCCCGTTGGGTTTTTTCAATAGTAACCGTGTGTATATTCGTAATCATATGGATGCTCTTTCAGTCGTTTTACGCATGCACAGAATTTTATTCTTAATATAATTTTCAATGACTGTATATCTTCTAATAGCAGCTATTATAATAATGTAAAAAATTCACATTCTATAATTTATTATATATAGATGTCGTGTACAATAAATTAATTTAATGAATTTTTTTATTATTTATTTTCTCTCTGTTGATTATAAATTATATTTTTTAAGTAATAAACTCAAGAGATCTTTGCAGTCAGTGGCTTACATGCAAGGGGCGTAAGCCTTCCTGCAGTAATTTTGAGCTCCCTATCACTTTCTCCAGGACGACCAAGCGTGCATATCCCCGGAATTTTTTGCGATTCTATGGTGCGCTCAGATGGGCCCTTCATTTCATACGCAAAAAGAGTCACATGCTTATCCGCCACGACGTACACGATGTATTCTCCTTTTTGCGAGTTCCCCGAAGCACGCAGCTCTATTGTTGCTGCATTATTAGGGGGTATAATAATTTTATTTTTCTCAACTGGTTCAAGCGTTATTTCTGACCGCACACCAATCATTGGCTTTACAACCTTAGGCTCAAGATTTTCCTGACGCAATTCCACTTCAATAGGGCGATCAAGTGTATTTTTCAGGGTAATAAGATTTGCAGGCCGTTGTTCGGCTGCCTGCGCGCTGGCCAAAGACAAAAACTGAAGTGCCCAAAAACCAATAGAAACACTCAAGTTTCTTATCATAATTTGTAGTATCATTATCATAATTCCCTTACGTACGAAGACATTCTACGAGTTTATCGATACACACACAATGCTCAATTGCATCGGGAGAACCCAGCTTCAGCTGATGCGAAACCATAATAATCGTTTTTCTTTTATGACGCGCTAAATCAACAAGATCACTGCGCACCTGACGAGCTCTGTCTAGGCTCAGGTAATTCAATGGTTCATCAAGCAGAATTGCTGAATGGGGTACGAGACGGGTGCGCAACAAACTAATCAGTTGTTTCTCGCCAGAACTTAAGTCACGAGGATAACGTACACTGAGATTTTCCGCATCATACGAAGCAAGCAAATGATGCACGAGCTCCATATCACCGCCACCTGCAACAGCTAAGTTTTGTTGTACAGTAAGCCCAGGAAACAAATTTCCATGAGCAAACACAAGATAAACCCCCCTATTTTCAAGCATTTTTCGTGTAATATCGTTTGGGCCATAAAAAATCTTTCCACTATGCAACGGGACAATACCCGCAAGGGCATGCAAGAAAGTCGTTTTTCCCGATCCATTTTCTCCCGTTATTGTCGTAACTGACGCTTCCTTAAACACACCGTGTGCGCGATATTGAGGACCCTTCTCATATCCATAAACTAAATCTTCACAACGTATCATAGAATCTCCTTCCGCTGGCTTAGCCACACATAGGCTCCCACACAAAGACCGTTCATGAACATAAGCAGAGCAACAGCAGGAAATGCCTCTAAATAGCGGTAGTGCCCCAATGCGGCGGTAATCATTGTTGGTAAGGGCATAAGTGTTGCAAAAGAAAGTGCCTGAGCCGTAACAAATTCATTCATGACAATCAAGCAAAACAAGGGATAGAGCGCCCAAACATGAGGCAAAACCTCCGTCTTAATAACTCCCCTCCAAATGTCCTGTAAAGACAGGCGGTGGAGGCGCACAAGAGGAAGATACTTTTTTTGCATACTCTGTAAAATACCATGAAGAAACCATGTCGCCGCCGAAAAACCCAGAATACCCTGGGCAAGGATAAAGGAAACGTGAGGATAGTTAGCCCCAATTAAGACAAAGCGTGGTGCGATAAAACCCAAAATAGCACAAAAAACCATGACGTTCACACCATAAGGCCTTACAAAAAAAAGAACTGATGCGGACACAAAAACAGCGGCACCGATCAGCGCTGCACTCATGGCAACCCCCAAACTATACGCACCACTTATGAGAAAATCAGACGAGATCTTCCATTCTAGGGCCTGTTGAACATATGGTGCAGCACCTTCTCCCACCATAAAAAATCGTATAACAGGAAACAAAATAGGCCCTCCATAGAGAAGCATAACTCCCAGAAATACAACCATGGGCCAATAACGCCATGGCATCGAAACCCCATTGTTCGACAGGCTCCACGTATCTGCTGGTATTGGAGTACGTGCTATCCCTCCCAGCAAAGCTGTTCCCGCAATAATAATATGTGGCACCCATACGAGGGGATTACTGACCCATGATGCTCCCTCGTGTGCATGCATTAGCACATACGTGTTAATGCTAGGAATGGCTTGGGGGATTATCTGTGGTTCCGTAAATAAAAAAACTCCGCATACGCCAAAAAGAATAAAGGGAATTGTTACAAAATATCCTCTATAAGATTCCCACATACACGGCACATATACAGCCCAAAAGAATCGTATTGGAGCAAGACGCACCTGACGTGCTTGTACAATCAGGGATTCTGGCAGTTTTTGATTCGCTCCTAATACCATTACACTGACAAAGCCCACACCAATCCACAGCTCAAAAATACCGGCCCAAAGCCATCCATTCACGTGCGGCCATGCACGCTGCACAAGGGGGATAAGAATAACATGTGGCACGAACACAGAGCCCCCTACGCATGCGCGCACAATTGTTTGGACTTTGAGGGGGGTAAATGCCCCTAACCATCCCAACACAAGGCCACAAATTACACTCAAGACGCCGATTAGAATGGAAAAAACTGCTGTCACTGTAGTTGTTAATCCAAGATTAGTCACATGATTAATGAAGTGCGGACGATCAAATCGCCTCATGTACTCTCGCACAACATGTTGATGCAAATGCCTGTTTTCAAGGAAGTGTGCCGGAGAACCCCCTGGTGGATACATACGAAAGACACGCTGAATGGCCTGGGTATGCTGATCATCTTGAATAAAATCCAAAAACTCTGCACTTCCACGAGACGGGGTCACTTCCATCGCCACATAGCGATGGATGAGATGACCCTCATCCATTACCATAGGAATAAACTGCGTGGGGGGATAGTGGGTAGACTGTGCATGAAAAAGAGAGGATCCTGCATAGGAAACAACAAATGGGGCATGTCCATACAGAAAAGAAACATACGCACTGGACCACGAGGATGCATGCTGAAGGTTCAAATTATGCTGACCACAGACATGCGCCAAAACAACCATCATATCGCGCCCCTGTGCGGAACCAATCGTATGTGGCATAAGAATTGTGTGCCGTAACCGACACATGCGCAGCAAAGATTTCTGCTCCACAAAGCCACGGGATAGCATCAAAAATCCATTAGGGATCTTTGCTACAGCCCGGTTCACCATCAGCGTAAGGGGAGACTCGGCAAATACCTGTGATTTTCCTTGCGCCCGACCATGAAACCGCAAGGCATCAGCCTCATAATCAAGCAACCCCATAATGACCGATGGTTTGGGACCGGGGTAATCATGAGATCCAAGGATACGCCAAAGATGGCCTACGTGCGCAACAGTTACAAATCGGACCTTCCCCTGAGTGAGGGACGGATATTTTTTGCAAAACACAGGATTTTTTTTCTGATCCTTCAATGTTTTTGCGTAATAAGAAGCCAGACCTGATTTTCCTGCTATGTGAGGGGTGATATAAATAATAATGTCATCAGAAGGCCCCACGGCACACACATGTGTGAACATAAATAAAAACAGCATCCACCAATACGCGTAAATGTGCACGGATATTTTCTTTTCGGTTGCATGATCTAGGTCAAGCATACGCTTGAAACAGAGGCTCCTCAAATCAGTTGGTTGTGAGGAAGAAGCGTTCATTTTACCTTGAAAATATACTCTGAGAACCCCAAAATCTGGAGCGGATGAGGGGAATCGAACCCCCGTCTGAAGCTTGGGAAGCTACTGCTCTGCCACTGAGCTACATCCGCGCATGTGTGTTGAATACGGCAACACTGAACAAAAATCAAGTGTCTCCATTGGGTGTGTTTGGAAAATTTGTAAACATTTTTTGAAGAGCCATAGTATTATCTATTGCAAGCTTTTTCAGAGATGTGTATCTTGCCTGTAAATTCATGGGGTGTGGCCAAGCGGTAAGGCAACGGGTTTTGGTCCCGTGACCGAGGGTTCGAATCCTTCCACCCCAGCCATTTTATAGCACGCAAAGCATTTTACCCCCCACGTAACATTCCATCACCCCCTTGGAGATCTCGCAAAGGCTTGATATTTGCATCGTGAATCCCCAAGGTTAGGGTACACCCCTATGGGAAGTCCCGTGCGGAGTCTCGCAAAAGGATGCGCCAAAACGATTTTCGGGTAACCGCCCTTTTCCCCACACGCTCGTTGCTAACACACCAGAAAACATGGCTATCATAGCCAAGAACTGATAGAAAGGGTATCCTCCTAATACATGTAATCTTGCGACGATTCTCACAAGAGAGTCATCATTGATACAGGGATTTTGATGAGGAAATTTGATTGTGGCATGGGAAAATATCTGTTAGATTTGGGGGAGTTATTTTTGAGATGTCTATTATGCAAAAACTGCGCGATTTTCTGTTTTCCCCCCTGATTGAACGCATTATTATTGGCTTGATTTGTGCAAACGCGCTGGTATTAGGGCTGGGTACAAATATGTACCTCCAGGAAAACTATGGTATGCTCCTCGATTTTATGGACCACCTGTTTGTTCTTGTTTTTGCTACAGAAGTTGCCCTGAAAGTTTTCTTGTTGCGGAGCAAGTTTTTCAAAAGTGGCTGGAATGTTTTTGACTTTTTGGTTGTTGCCATCCCACTCTTAAGCTCTGTGCGTCAATTATCTGTGTTGCGATCCTTGCGTATTTTGCGCGTTATGCGCTTACTGCATTTTATTCCTCGCTTTCAGATTATTATTGATTCTTTTATGCTAAGCTTGCCAGGGATTATGGGAATCATCGGGTTGCTTTTAGTCTTTTTCTATACCTATGCCGTAATGGGAGTTGCCCTTTTTGGCGGTGATCACCCTTCTCTTTTTGGGGATTTAGGAACAGCCCTATTTTCCGTTTTTCAAGTAGCAACCATTGAAAATTGGCCAGATATCGCGCGCGCCGTTATGGAGACACACCCATGGTCATGGGTATACTTTGTGGCACTTTTGCTGACAACCGCTTTAACCGTTATGAACCTTATCATCTCGCTTCTCTTGGATGCTGTTTCTGAGCTTCGTGAAAAGCAAAAAGGATCATCGAATGATAAAATGGCTGAGCTTCTCCGTGACGTGCGCGAGATTAAGGAAAAACTTCAACAGCAATAAAGATCAGTGTCAACGCAGGGCTTCCATTTAGAACAGGTATAGTATTGCCACTCCCACCTCTTTCCGAGAGAAACAGTTGCGGCATTAACGCACCTTGGATTTCCTATAGGAATGGCACTCAGGCCTCAAAAAGCATGTAGCATAGACAACCCTTCAGTCTTTCTTATCCTTATCTTCTTTTGCTTGACGTGCCATTGCTTCGAACTCTCCTGACCACATGCCCTCAATATCATACACTTTGCGAGATTCTGCCCGGAACAAATGCACAATCACATCATTCGTGTCTATTAACAGCCAATTGGGGCTACCTTCACCCTCTACGTGGATTCCCTTAATTCCCTGTTCACGCAATCCCTCTAGTACACGATTTGCCATGGATCCCAAGTGACGATCTGATGTTCCTGTCACAACAATTAACATATCTGCCAAAGATGTTTTTCCTTTCAGAGGAATGGTAACAATTTCTTGCCCCTTAGCACTATCCAGAATGTCCACAATTAATGTAACCAGTGATTCGGATGTTATAGTCTTTGGAAGTGTTGGTAAGTCATGCATACTGTAGCCTTTTTTGTTGGAGTGTTTTCTACCAATTATGTATCAACTGTCGGGGTTGTTAGGGATCGCCCAGCCTGAACGTGATGCAACAGCGCATTTACTACCGCATCAACACCCTGACCAGTTGCTGCCGATATTACAAAGACATCAGCGCCTGTATGCGCCTCAAGCGCCACACGTTTTTCATGTAACAGCTGTGAATCAAGAGATTCACACTTATTGAGCGCTACAAGGATGGGTTTTTTCAAAAGATCCGGTGCATAGGCATGAAGCTCATACTGAATGGCGTCATACCGTCCGATCACATCTTCCTCAAGAGCATCAACAAGGTGCAACAAAACGTTGCAACGCTCAATATGTCCAAGAAAACGTGTGCCCAAACCTTTTCCTTCATGCGCGCCTTCAATCAAACCAGGAATATCGGCCAAAACAAAAGAATCATCATGAACACTTACAATGCCCAGGTTTGGGTGCAGCGTGGTAAAAGGATAATTAGCAATTTTAGGCTTTGCACGGGAAACCTGACTCAAAAATGTGGACTTACCAGAATTTGGAAAGCCGACTAAACCCGCATCAGCCAACAATTTCAAGCGCAACCATACCCATAGCTCCTCAAACGGTTGCCCAGGATTTGCCCGCTGAGGTGCCCGATTGACGGACGTTTTGAAGCGAGCGTTACCAAAACCACCATTCCCACCTTTGAGAATCGTATAGCATTGACCCTCCTCACACATATCCACAATCATTGTTTCTTTATCATCATGAAAAATTTGCGTGCCACGGGGGACTTTGATAATCAGATCCTCACCCCGGGCCCCTGTGCGGTTACTACCCATTCCGTGTGTGCCAATCGGCGCCTTGAAATGCTGCTGATAGCGAAAATCGATAAGTGTATTCAGGCCTGAATCAACAACAAACATTACGTGGCCTCCACGCCCACCATCGCCGCCGTCAGGTCCCCCAAATTCAATAAATTTTTCACGACGAAAGCTGGTGCACCCATCACCACCAGCACCACTTCGCAAATATATCTTGGCTTCATCTAAAAATTTCATGCGCTTGCACTCACTTGATTACTCTCGTTATAGTTCTAACGCCAATGATTTTTTTTGTCACAGGAGAACCAAAAGAAAGTGGGCAACCACAGGAATTGCCCACTCTATAGTTCAGAACGTAACCTACCACGACGAGACTTATGCCTCGGTAATGAAAATTTCTTTACGTTTGTTGTAGCCAACTTTAAAGCGAACAAAGCCTGCAATTTTCGCAAAAATTGTATGGTCTTTTCCCATCCCAACATTCGCACCAGGATGCACCTTTGTGCCCCGCTGACGAACAAGAATATTACCCGCAACCACTTGCTCACCACCAAATTTTTTAACGCCTAACCGACGACCTGCGGAATCGCGTCCATTCCGCGAACTACCACCAGCTTTTTTTTGTGCCATGACTTATGCCCTCACTGATTACTTTGTTGTTTTTGGTGCAGCTGCTTTTGTCGCTGCTTTTGCCTTAGGTTTTGTTCCCGACTTTACAGCTGGCTGATCTGCCAGAGGTTTGTCAGCCTTTTTCACCGTTTTCTTAGGGGCCATTTGAGCGGTAGCTACAACCGGAGACGACTGTCTTGTAGCAGGCGCTTCTGATGACACAGGTGACACAGGCTTAGGAGCAACAAGTTTCTCCGCTTTTCCGGAGATACCTGTGGCAGAAATCTCCAGAATTTGCAAAGCAGTCAAGTTTTGACGATGCCCTTGCTTACGCCGATAGTTATGACGACGCTTTTTCTTGAAAACAATAATTTTTTCACCGCGCTCTTGGTTGATAATCCGTGCCTTCACGGATGCACCACTCACACATGGCGTACCAATGTGTGTTTTTTGACCATCGGAAATAACCAAAATATCACTAAACTCAATAGCATCACCATTAACCCCAGGGAGACGCTCTACGGTAAAAACATCACCAGGAGTTACGCGATATTGTTTTCCACCCGTCTTAATTACAGCAAACATTGGAACCTCTGAACAAAAAATGCACAGTCACAACTTGCGACATATGCGAATGAGTATAACTTTGTAACTTGAGTATAATTCTCTCAGCCGAATGTCAAGCAATTTACCCATAAAAACCAGAAATTTTGCAATTATATGCCGGCGCCACATCATAATCAGGGCACGTTCACCACAAACATCACCATGTCCAAATCCTTGCGGTTACCAACACACCAAGTCTACTCGCTACTCAAAAGGCGTTTTTCCGTACGTTTTCCAGACAGAGTGTCCTCAGAGATTTCAAGTTTCTTTGGTTTCTTTGATTCAGGAACATGCTTTGATAAGAAAATCCGCAAAAGACCATTATCAAGGGCAACATGGTCAATTTCCATAAAATCCGCAAGATTAAAGGTTTGCTGAAAAGCCCGTGACGCAATGCCTTTATGAAGGTAGACACCTTCTTCCTGGGTTTTGCGGGGAGATCCTGAGATCATAAGACGGCTCTCCTGGACAACAACCTCTAGTTCGCTTTTGATGAACCCAGAAACCGCCATAGTTATGATATAGCGATCATCATCAAATTTTTCAATATTGTAGGGCGGATACGAGCTAGGCGTAGCTGTTTCATTGGTCATAGCTCCCTCTAGAAAATCAAAGAGACTATCGAAGCCAATCGTTGAACGAAACAAGGGTTTGTAGTGTGTGCGTGTCATTTTCTCTATCCTTTCATTAAGCAATAGAACACTAAACGAAGAAACCTTGTCAGATGCCCCCATTCCCTAGGTATTGTTTATCATCACTTTTACAGTATCGTGATGGAGAATTGGGACTTCTAATAAAAGCATTTCCCCTTCTATCAATATAGTTTTTATCCATAAAAAAAGTCAACGTTTTCCAAGCAATCATTTGCTCTTTTCTGAGAAAAAAATAAATCTGTTCTGCAGAGTTATAACCTGACAAAATTAACCCAGTATGCCTATGATACTGTTGATAGGAGGCAATCATGCATTTATTTTCAAGCACATTCTGGATTGTGTTTCACCTGTGTTTGTTCGGGGCGATTGGGGGCGACCTTTGGCTCACACGACACACAAAAACAAAACAAATGCCCCTTCTCCTTAGCAGTCTATGGGTATTGGCTGCTTTTATCTTTGGTGTGGCACTGATTTTTACGCACACCCCCGAAACGGCTCAAATTTTCATCAACGGTTATCTTATTGAAAAAAGCCTGAGTATCGACAATATATTCCTTTTTTATCTTGTGTTTCACAAACTCGCCATCCCCCCTGAATTTCAGCACCGCGTTCTGTTTCTTGGAATTTTAGGAGCACTTATTTTCCGGGCATTTTTCATCGTAGCGGGCATTGCCTTAATCAAAAAATTTACGTGGATGATTCCACTAATGGGAATTTTTCTTTTTATCATGGCAATCAAATTCTGGCGAAACACGGAATCACACGAAACCACTGAAACACTCAATTTTCTCAAACGATGGTTGCGGATTCACCCTACAGTCTTGGGGCCTCAGTTTATGACTTTAGACAAAGGAAAGCGCTACCTTACGGTTACAGGACTCTCTCTTATATACATTGAACTCTCAGATGTCATCTTTGCATTTGATTCTGTACCTGCAGTTATGGCTTTTACACGCGAGATTGAACTTATTTATTTATGTAACGTTTTTTCAATATTAGGTCTTCGTTCTTTGTATTTTGTTATTGCAGATATTAGCCAAAAATTCTCATCTGTGCACATGGGCGTCAGTTTACTGCTAGGAATAGCAGGCACAAAGATGCTCCTATCACCTGTCATACAAATCCCGGCATACCTATCAATGAGTCTTATCATGGGCGTTATTATTGGGTGTATCGCAATCGAAGCTCATCGGTCCTGGAGACGCTAGGGACACAAACTTAAAACAGACTCTGTGCGCAATTGGTCACGGGAAATTGCTCCATCAACAATATTTGCCACGAGATGAAGATGCGCCTGCTGTTGCGAAGAGAGCTGTGCAAACAAATCACCCTGCATTAAGGCTTTTGCTGGTCCTGCACTTCCAACATTCAAGAGCGCCCAACAGTTCAAATACAAACTATACGGTGAGTTCGGAGCAAAACTCACAAGCCTCTGAACTCTATCAAGGATCTCCCATGAGTCCTGTGCGCCATCAATGTATGATAGTAAAAGCTCTTTGTTTTGAATAACTTTCCAGCTATTCTCAAGGACTTTATTAACCCCACACACATTCTTTTGCCGCTTAAGACATCGCACTAAATTCTGCACAACTCCTATGTGTTTTGGGTCAGTTTTGAGGGCTTTTTCTAAAGCATTTTGCTGCGCCCGTAGGTCGGTGCACTCCTGTGCAATCGCCCAATAAAAAGCTGTTGTCACACGATTGATATAGGCCGGACTTATGTTCCCCACGCGCGCGAGTTTACGCGCCCACATGTATGCACTCTGGGTATCGTTCACCTCGAGCAGTCGATCGATTAAGGGAATATAGAACAAGGCTTGTTTTGGTTGCATACGAATTGCCTTTTCGAGACATTCTCTTCCTTGTGCATACTGATGATTATCCCACAAAAGCTTACCCTTAAGACTTAAAGCCGCTGCTGAGTCGCCGCTGATTCCCCGCATCAATGTTTCTTGTGTACAACTTTGCAAATGCTTCCATTCATTCCCAACAAAAATGATTTCGGGTGTTTTGCTTGACGAGGGAAACAAGCGTATGCGCCTTAACCATTGGCGCAACCGACCCAAAGCATAGGATAGAGTGATCAGGCTCACAAGAACCCCAAGTGCAATACTCATTGCAAGTGCAATTGAAGCCTGTGCCTCAAAATCCTTATAGACAAAGAGAATGTATCCATCTGAGTCTGGAAAAAGAACATACGACAGCAAGGCAATCATGACAAAAATAAGAAGGAGAATTGGCTTCATTCCGGTACTCCTGATTGACAATTTTTATGGACAAATGATTCAAGCCTTGCATAGGCGTCAATCTGCATCAGCAACGGTGCAAGTTTTTTTGCGGTAGTGCGGTTCCCTCCCATCAGCTGAATTAGGGCACTTTTCGCCTCCACAAAAGATAGTTTTTCCAGAGCCCTCCCAACAGGATCAACCCCTGAAACATCCCCATCCGCGTGAATGGCCATAAATTTATCCGCAAGAGGACTATCATAATACCGGAGTTTGTGAATCAACAAACGATTCTGCTGATAGGTTCGAATTAAGCGAAAATAGGTGCCGGCGCCTTGTTGGTTGAAGTTACGCAACACCCTATCAATGCGACTATCAGCAATCCCCGAACAACTTTTATGCAACACTGCTTGCAACGCGTGCATGTCCCCACCAAGGAGCGCACGCGCATAGGCAAAAGACAAAGCGCAGCTGGGAGTTGAAACAACTGGTTCAGGAGTTAGCGCATCATTGTGACGGACAGCATCACAATGATGGCAGGGCGTGCGATCGGTAGGGGCCACCTGAGGGATAGGAGGATCCTCTGGTAGCAGGTCTACGGGCGCCTCAAAAGATGCAGAAGCGGGCGCCGGGATTGTTGCGGCATCAGAAGGCGCATTGCTTTCTTCTTCCGAGGCATTATGGCGCACTGATTGCTCAAATAAGGCCCCCAAAGAAGAGGACGTCTTATCATCAAAGCCCCCGACAGATTCTTCAGAGTCACCCAGAGAATCCCCTTTTGTGCACGCACAAATCTCCGCTTTCTGAGGATCGCTCAGGGTGCAAGTCATGGGCTTAATTACCTGGTACATGGCATTAAAAACACCCGCTACATGGGTTTGATTGCGCAGCAATCCGACACATAGAAAAAGGGATAGAGTAAGGACAATATAGCCACGTAAAGGCCATCTTCGTATTTTGAGGGTATTTTTTTCCTTACTCACGCACGTCTCCTTTTTGGGCAAATATTGGGTGTAGCAAAAGAGCTCTTAGTAATTCCACAATCAAACACATTCTAACAAAGAAGCTTGCAGATTGAAATCCTTTAGAAATCTTCCTACAAACAGCACATTGCCCCATCCATGTCTTGGGGACATAAAAATGGGATAACGCATGCTATTGATGACGAATACCCCTCTATCGCAAAGAGTGGGTCACAAAAAAACGTTGTCTCAATACCTTACACACATTTGTTGGCAACACATACGTATAAGTATGTCTGTAAGTCAACTGAATTCCTCGCATTTTGATTAAAGGGTAATACGAAAATCGTGGCGCAATCGGTCTCCAATGCGGGTACGAATTATTTCACCTAAATGCGCCCCAATGCGGGCATAATCATGTACATCACCATAGATAACATCCCGAAATATTTCAGAGCCATCTGGCCGAATAACAGCACCCTCAAGGCGAATTTGATCATTTTCCGTAATAGCAAGTGCAGCAATTGGCGTACGGCAAGAGCCATCGAGATGACGCAGAAAAGCACGCTCCGCCATAACCTCACGGTAACTTTGTTCATGATTCAAAGGCTTTGTCAAAGAAATCAGAACATCATCATCGGCCCGACACTGCAGCGCAACAGCCCCTTGCGCAACCGCTGGAAGCATTCGTTCTGTAGACATAATTTCACGAATACAGGGCTTTAAACCTAGTCGTTCCAAACCAATCGCCGCTAGAAATGTGGCATCGGCCTCACCTGAGGCCATTTTTTTGAGTCTGGTTTCCACATTTCCGCGAAAGGGAACAATCTGCAAATCCGGGCGCATCAACCGTGAAAACGCTTCACGACGCAGTGAACACGTTCCAACCACAGCATACTGCGGAAGATCACTAAAGCGGGCATAACCGTTCGATACAAACGCATCGCGTGGATCATCACGGGGCATAACCGCACTAATAGGAAGGCCATCTGGCAGACGCGTTGCCATGTCTTTGAGCGAGTGCAACGCAAGGTCAATACGATTATCCCTCAAGGCTTCTTCCAATTCTTTTGTGAAAAGTCCCTTCCCACCAAAATCTGCCAGTCGCACAGCATAAAGAGTGTCTCCAGTTGTGCGAATGTTCACATACTCAATCGTCACATCAGGTGCATACATTTGTATCGCCTTGCCCGCCCGATGGGCTTGATGAACAGCAAGAGGACTAGCACGGCTGCCTATGCGTATTTTTTGACCCAAACTCCCCAAGCCTTGACAATTATTAATGCCCACACCATAAAAAACATATTCATAAAAAACAACATAATTAACAGCTACAGGAAAGACTTTTGCAAACCCATGGATAGTGATCATCACATGAATGTACTAGCTATCGAAACAAGTTGCGATGAAACTGCTCTTGCCGTTGTCAGTAACAAAGGGACTATCCATGCAAGCACCATTTACTCGCAATTCCCTGAACACGCCGCTTATGGAGGGGTTGTACCAGAGATAGCTGCCCGTACACACCTAACAAAACTGCCAACTCTGTTAGAAAAAACACTCGGTGAGGCAGAACTCTCTCTCAAGGATATTGATGCTATTTGCGCAACAGCTGGGCCCGGACTTATCGGTGGCCTTTTGGTAGGGCTCAATTACGCAAAAGCACTGGCTTTTTCACTCGAAAAACCCTTCTACAGCATTAATCACCTTGCAGGACATGCTTTGTCTGTGCGCCTCCATGAAACAGTTGCGTTTCCGTATATGCTTCTGCTTGTTTCAGGGGGACATACACAACTGATTGTGGTTCATAGCTCCTCACGTTTCACATTACTGGGTGAAAGTCGCGATGATGCGGCAGGAGAAACCTTTGACAAAACCGCAAAACTTTTGGGTCTTCCTCAGCCCGGAGGACCCAATATCGAAAAATGGGCGCTGTCAGGCAATGCACATGCGTATAACTTTCCACACCCCTTCGCCAATGAATCTCACTGCGATTTTTCTTTCTCAGGGCTCAAAACAGCCGTACGCACCTGCATAGCCAACACAAGCGAAAACGAGAAAGCTAATATTGCCGCTAGTTTTCAGCGCACAGTCGCGGAGATTCTCTACGAACGATCATGCCAAGCGTTGGCAACTTGTAGCATCCAAAAAATCCCCGTGAAAAGCTTCGTTATTGCCGGAGGCGTTGCAGCTAATAATTTTATACGTAATGCCCTCATAAAACTAGAGAAAAAATTTCAAATTTCTTGTATATTTCCTCCTATATCACTTTGTACAGATAACGCAGCCATGATCGCTTGGGCATGTATCGAACAAATACGGGATGGCTCAGCAACACCAAACATGCGGGCTGCAGCCACGCCGCGCTGGCCGCTTAATCAACTGAACCGTGAAGGAACAACGAAATGACAAAAGTTGTCGTTATTGGTGCAGGAGCATGGGGCACAGCGCTCGCATCTGCGTTTCAAAAAGCCGAGAATATCGTTTCTCTCTACACGATTGAAAAAGATGTCGCAACACAGATTAACGCCGATCATGAAAACAAAAAACGCTTACCCGGCGTGAAGCTTTCTCCTGCAATTCGGGCAACACTAAAGCCTGCGTGCCTTAAGGATGCCCACATTGTTGTTCTGGCTCAACCGGCACAAGCAACCCGTGAGGTGGTTACAAAGCTCAAACCTTTTATTGGAAAAGATAGCTATATTATTGTCGGCTCTAAAGGCATCGAAGGCAGCACAGGAGAGTTACTCAGCAGTGTCATTGCCAGCATTCTCCCTGAACAACCTATAGCTGTCCTTTCAGGACCAGCCTTTGCGTTACCATTGGCACAACATAGGGCCACAGCCTGCACACTTGCAAGCGCCCGCATCTCGGCTAGTCGTTGGTTAGCCAGCACCCTAAGCAGTAAAACGTTCCGACTATACCCAACAGATGACATGATTGGTTGCCAGTTAGGGGGTGCCCTCAAAAACGTTATTGCGATTGCATCCGGCATTACAGAAGGTGCAGCCATGGGAGAAAATGCCCGTGCAGCCATTATTACGCGAGGCTTACATGAAATCGCACGCCTGGGTGTAATAATGGGAGGGCGTACCGAAACACTTATGGGTCTCTCTGGACTCGGTGATATGATTCTTACGGCTGCATCGCACACATCACGCAATTTTCAGCTCGGGTATGCTATTGGTCAAGGGGAAAGTATCGCAGAGCTTATGCAGGACGCCACCATTACACGTGAGGGGATTTTTACCGTCAAGGCTGCTCATATTCTCAAACAGAAATATGATGTTGATATGCCCATACTAGAGACAATGCATATGATATTATACGATGGCGCTTCTGTTCAAAAAGCATATGATGCTCTACTAAACCGCCCCTTGCGTACAGAGGAAAGAGCATAAAATGAATACATGGTTGATGAAAACAGAACCGGGAACCTATTCGTGGAGCAATCTACGCACAGATCAGCAAACTTCCTGGGATGGGGTGCGTAATTATCAAGCCAGCAATAATATGAAACGTATGGCTATTGGTGATAAAGCCTTTTTTTATCACTCTATCCGTGAAAAATCTATCGTGGGTATCGTGAGTATTGTGCAAACATATCACCCAGACCCAACGGATGATACAGGCAGATTTGGCATGGTTACTGTTGCTATGGATGCCCCGCTCTATCGACCTGTCACGCTGTCAGAAATGAAAACTAATGGAATACTTCAGACAATGCCTCTCATTACACAATCACGGCTATCTGTGATGCCTGTCACTCCCAGTCAATGGAGGGAAGTGCTGATCCTAAGCGGAAATATTGCGGGATGAAAAGAGGGGTACAACTACTTTCCACCAAACAAATTCTTCTGACAATCTTGGTGGGTATCATTCCACTTGTTATCCTCTATATGCCAAAAGCAACGCCAATTATCTGTGTTTTGCTCACAGGCACTATGTTTCTTTACCCACGTAACCCCCATCACCTAACGATTAGCCCCCTGTCTATGCTGGGGATTGCTAGTATAGGGTATGTGGGAGCAACATATTTATGGTCTATTAACACCGAATATGCCGGTCAAACAATACTACAGCTTATGGGAACAGGGCTTCTAACCGTCTGGACGACTATTCTCGTTGCACAACAACCCGCACATACAATCAATCTTCACACGCTGCGTTGGTTTAAGGTAGCACTAATCATTGCGAGTATTTTTGTATTTATTGACGTGTATACCCATGGATTTTTCTGGAATTATCTGAAAAAATCATTATACGTCAACACTTCGTTTAATAAAACATTAGCGATAACGATTATTCTTTCCTCTGTATTCATTTCTCCAATTTTCTATCCCAAAGAACACAAGGAGCGAACAAATGATATATTTATCATAATATGGTTTGTGACTCTTTTATGCGCAACATATATGAGCGAAAGTGATGCAGCAAAACTAGCCCTTGGAGTAGGGATTATTAGCGTATTTCTTGAAAAGAGAATTTCGCATTTTTACGCCTTCGCGCGCTACGGCTTTGTTCTTTACGTATGTTGCGTTCCCTTACTTTTTTACGCTGTACTCACACCTGAAAACATTCGGTACTTTGAAAGTTTTCTTGGGCAATCGAGTATGCACCGTTTGCATTCATGGGCACACTTTAACACGTTCATTAGTCAGCGCCCCCTTATTGGTTGGGGAATTGGCTCTACCCTTACCCAACCCCTGCAAGGAAATGTTGTGCTTTTTCAAAAATTCATTACCGAAACCAGCACATACCCCCATAATTTTGCACAGCAGGTTTGGATCGAAGGTGGTTTTATCGGAGCCTTTTTAACCGCTGGGTTTGGATGGCTTACAAATAAGCGTATCACTCAACTGCCAAACACAATCCGGAAAAACTTTCTTTTTTTATGGGTATTCACAGTAGTTATTCTCTCATTTGGGATCAGTATCTGGCATTACTGGTACTGGTGTACTATTATCATAGCCACAACACTTTCGAAGCTTGCTCTTGCCAACCCACACACTACGACACATGACCCATGAAACGCTTTAGCTCACACAAATCACCCCCCTTACGCAAGAATACCCGCCCATCTCTTTTTCTGCGCGTGAAAAAAACAATTGGCATAATCAGCCGTGACATTTACAAAACTCTTGCTACGTTTCGTGTGTGGCAAAAGAGCCTACGCCCAACCCAGATTGTATTTGTGCATGATGTTGGCATGATGGCTTTAGCGTCATTAGGCCCCCTAGGATTGATTAATCCAGAGCACTTTTCGTTGATTGGTGTATGGTTTATCATGCGTTATGCTTGTGTATACGGTCTTGTGAGCATCGCTGTTTTCATATGGCTGCGCCCTAATCGTCACTCTTGGAAGTACCTTTCTTCGATTGATATTATGCGTGTTATCCTATCAATTTTTTATGTGAACGCCCTCTTTTTTATTCTTCAAGCAAAGCTTTTGTCTTTACCTGATAGTGCAATTCGCATCAGTCTTTTGACCAGCATCATTAGCTTTGTTTTCTTAGCACTTCCACGCTTCTTGTATTACGCGTTCCATAAGAACTGGCTGTTACCCAGATTTTTTCGCAACGAAAAAAAAGTTTTACGCGCGCTTGTTATTGGAGCAACAGATGATGCAGAGCGTTATTTGCGCCATACAAGCAAATACCATCAAAGTCCCTATGAAATTGTCGGAATTCTAGACGACACATCCCATAAACGAGGGCAATCTATCCATGGTATAAGTGTAATCGGCGCGTTCTCAGACCTACAGCATATCTTGAGGCACTACCAACGACGCAACAAGCCCATCAACACACTCCTAATTGCGGACATTAGCATGTATGGGCCTGCCGTGAGACCTCTTGTGGCGCTTCAAGAAATTTTTGCCATTGACTTGTTGCGCATCACAGGTGTGAATGAAATGACGAAATCTTTTTCAGAAAAGATCAGTCCACGGCCCTTACTGCTAGAGAATTTCCGAACAGACGCAAAACTCCCGGCATCTCTTACATTTCTGCAAAAAAAACTCAAAGACAAAAGCGTAATGATCATCGGTGCCAATCATGGAATTTCACCCAGTTTGTGGCGAGCATTCGTAACAATGGAGGTATCACGCTTAAGTGTTATAAACTATACGCGTCATGAGAACCCAGATCTTCAATCAGCTATTACGCAGTCACCCAGTCATGTGCACATAAAAACCTATATGAACGATCTGTCCTCAAAAACTACATTGACACGTATTTTGAAAGAAGAGCTCCCAGACTTTATTATTGTCGCAGCCGAGTTTGTTTCTGAAAAAAATATAGAGACTCAACCAGCACAAAGTTTTCACTTCAATATTTCGCCGCTTATTCTGGCGCGCGACTGCATCCAAAAGATAGCGACACCCCATACAGTGTTACTTTCCTCGATACAATCACCCTCCACTAATGAGTCTTCTGCTGACTTGCAATGGCAATTGTTGGAGCAAAGCTACATGGCATCGCTTAACAAAACGTGCACTATTTTGCGCTTGCCTCCTATTCTTGAGGATCCTTATGGCGTTCCCGCAACGATCATTAATAATGCCATGGATAACCAGCCCATTTTTTTAGACAAACCTGATACGAAGAGCTATTTTCAATCACAGAAAAACGCAGCAACATTTGTATTGAATGGTCTTCAGGTATATCTCCAAAAACGCCAACCTCTTATTATTAGTCCTGTTTTTGAAGCACCAGTCAATATATGTGAGGCCGTGCACAAAACACTCAACGCACTTGGTATTCATCCAGATTTCGACCAGCGTATTCATTACGCCACACATCAAATAGCCCCATCAAATACAAAAGTAGTGCAGAAACACACGGAAAAGTCCCTCGCATCAACCCACCAGGGCTTGCGCCTTTTTACGCCGCACAATTCCAGCATAACTATTCATTCTGGGCTTTCCTTGCTTGTCAAAAATGCACGAGAGGGAAATGACTTTGCGGTTGAAAAATACTTACGATCTATGGGAAATAAAAAACATCTCCGTGAAAAACGCACATAAAAAAACCCCTAAGATTGGGGTTTTTGCTTTCACAGGAACAAAAATACTTTTACTTCAGAGCTGTCACTGATTCCATTTCATGATGTTTCTCAGAATTGTCGGCGGCCCCCTTGGTAATCTTTTTTGCTTCTGCCATTGCTACTTTGTTGAGCTGCTTGCTTTTCGCAGAGGATATTTCTTTCATCACCAACGATTTTGTCATTTCCTTTGATTCTTTTGTTGCAGGTGCAGGAAGCATATTACTAGCCATTGATGGTTTCTGCTTTGGTTTTGTTAGATTTTTTTCATCAATTTTACATGTGGCAAACATGGGAATTGCCCCCATTCCATAATAGGAAACAGGGGTACGGCCGAACCGTGTCCAGTCAACGGAAAAACCACCGACGACAACGGCTACAACAAATAAAGGAAGAGCAATCTTTCCAACGAAACTGCTATTTTTCTTGTTTTTCATAGAATTTCTCAAATAAATACATATATACTTTATTTTAAAAGTATTAATACTTAGTTAAGCTCTATTTTTGAAGTATTTGTTTCTTACGAAGCATACGATCACAATAAACATTTCATTTTTATTCCGTTCTCAGCCAATGTACCAGTATATGCTCCATGTACGGAAGCACCAGGAATGAATCCACATTTCCTATACACATACTGCGCCACCTGATTTGACTGACGCACCACTAACACAGCTGTTCGGATTCCTTGTGTACGCCATACTGCACACAAATGCCGAAGCAAAACAGTTGCATAGCCTTTATGCTGGTAAAGAGGATCTGTCGCCATGCTGATAACTTCTGCCGAATCACCTCCTGTCATATAGCAACAGGTGGAATAAATGCTGTCGGTCGTGGCTATAGCCATTGCGTGTCCATAGGCAAGAAAAGATTCAAATCTTTCCACGGGCCACTGCTCGCCAGGAGATCGGCAAAAACATCGATGAAAAATAGCACTCATTTCTGTCGCACGCGCCTGACACGCAGAGGTGCCCAAAAACTCATACTGTGGAGGAACGAGTAACATCAGGAGCCCGGATATAAAATGGTTTCAGCTCTGACAATTGATGGTTTTCGGCGTATAAAACATCACGCACAAGCAGAACATCAAGAGATGTCACTGCCAACTCTTGACTAGAGGCAGTTGTGTCAGTACGCAGATAAACAGGGACATCTGCAGGAAGCAATCCCTGGTAAGGTGTATCATGGTCCCCGTGATGGCGCCAGTATTGGCAGAAATAATCTCCTTGATGGCTGCGCTGAGCCGTACAAAATGGAAACGATGCTCCTTCCCGCGTGGCCTTACACGCCATAACAGAAAACGCTGTGATACCACATACCGGAATTCCATGCGGAGCGGCAAGACCAAGGGTCGTCGCCACAGCAACACGAATTCCGGTGAATGAACCAGGACCCAAAACAACCCAGATTTCTGTCAAATCACGTATCTTGCGGTCAGCCTGTATGAGCAAAGCCTGAATAGTTGGTATTATCTCTGTGCCTTGGGATCGTTGATCATGCAAAAATGCTGTCTGCATTTTAGCTGAAGCAAGCAATGACAGTGTCCCTGGTGTAACGGTTAGGTCAATGCTTAGAATATTCATACGTGCAGCTACCTTGTGTAAGTATTGGAATTTTGTTAGGGTCTTATAGTTTTCCACAAAATATGGCATGTCTTTAGTTAAAATTGAACCCCAAAAACACGATGTGATCCTTTCTATCGCCTATGGGACACACAATAACGTTACTGGTAAACCTCTTTATCGTAATCCAGCATGCTTCCTGCGCCCAGAAGCAGAACGTTGCCTTATAAAATCCATCGATCTTGCCGCGGCACTAGGGTATCGCATTAAGATTTGGGATGCCTTTCGCCCACAACAGGCGCAGCAGAAACTATGGGACCATACACCCAATGCGAGCTTTGTTGCTCCCCCGGAGCGTGGATCTCCGCATACACGAGGAGTTGCGGTAGACTTAACATTAGTGGACGCACAGGGCAACGATTTGGATATGGGGACGGGCTTTGATGACTTCACGGAAAACTCATTTCACTCCCACCTGGGTATTTCCCGTGAGGCACAAATCAATCGGCGAATTCTCTTAGGGATTATGACTGCCAGTGGGTGGGATTATTTTGAAAATGAGTGGTGGCACTATCAATTACATGGCAGCAAGGATTTCCCTCTTATTACTGCCGGTTCCGAATCTGATGCCATGATGGGCTAAGAAATTTTCTTCAAAAGCAGTGTTGACCACTCTCCTTTTGTATGATGCTCACACATCGTAAGTCCCATAGGGATGTATTTTTGAATAATTGACTGTGACTGCTCATTCAAAAGACCCGAAAGGATTAAAAAGCCCTGCGAACATAGGGCCCCATAAAATTGGGATGCCAAATCCAATAAAGGCTGGGCCAAAATATTTGCAACAATGATATCATACCCTCGAACACCTTTTAAAAGAACCCGGTCACTCACAAATACACGCACACTATCACCAACGCCATTACGTTCGACATTTTCCACACACACGCGTATCGCTTCTGGATCGCAATCAACCGCTGTCACTGCCAGGTGGTCCCAGATTTTGGCTGCAGCTATCCCTAAAATTCCTGATCCTGTACCCATGTCCAGAAGATGAT
This sequence comes from Alphaproteobacteria bacterium, assembly GCA_023898725.1. NCBI lineage: Bacteria > Pseudomonadati > Pseudomonadota > Alphaproteobacteria > Alphaproteobacteria bacterium. Next base: position 746,651 of record CP060236.1, on the reverse strand, counting down.
ACGGTTTTTTCGCATAAGGTTCACGAGGAAGCTTATCAAGAATACTCAAACACCCCTGTGTTGTTTCATGATGACCTGAGCCGAAGGCAGTAGCCGCCCCAATCACCAGTGGTAGTGTGTCTTTAGGAGTATTTCCCTCATATTCACTGCTGTGTACATAAAACCTTCCGACCGTAAAGGGGGCAAAAAGTTTTGCATTTTCTGTAAGCCAGTTTTTTTCTTCTACTTTTGTTACTGTCATTTCAGGTGTAGCAAGACCCAAAACGCGGCAATATTTGGTGAGATACTGCTGCCAGTATTCACTATTTGGTTCTGTTGAAAAAATAACGGTTACCTGCCACTCAAACTGCTTAGGAACCTCTTTCCAGCTCAACGATACGATCTCATCTTCATCAAACGCCATAGTGATACTGTTCAGGGCTTCAAGTGGACTCATGAAATTCAGTTGCCACATCCGTACGATTTATCCTTGTGCTTTGGTTAAAAAACTGGCCAACACTTTTTTCAACCCCGTATGATCAAAAAATACCGACAACTTGTCGTCCTCAACGGATTTGATGTGCCCGTAACCAAATTTATCATGAAACACACGCTCACCAACTGTGTAATCACTCTCGGACGAACGTACAAATCTACGCTGTGAAAATGACGGCGCGCGGCTTGGCATATGTGTGTACGAGGTGCTCCTTGGATTACATGCAAGGCTTCCGTGTGTTTCAATATGATGAGGAGGTATTTCAGTAATAAAGCGCGAAGGGGGGTTGCTTTGCCAACGCCCTTGAATACGGCGATTCACAGCATAGGTTATATATGCCTTGCGACGTGCTCGCGTTAAGCCAACATAGGCCAAGCGACGCTCTTCCTCAAGACCCGCACGCCCAAGGTCATCTAATGCACGCGGATTAGGAAAAACTCCCTCCTCCCATCCCGTGAGAAAAACGTGAGAAAACTCAAGACCTTTTGCGGCATGCAATGTCATAACCGTTACAACATCTGTACGCGCATTCGCCAGATTATCCGCGACTAAGCTCACATGATCAAGAAAACCATCAATGTTTTCAAAGCCCTCAAGTGCTGTGACCAACTCTTTTAAGTTATCCAGGCGCCCCGGAGAATCAGGTGACTTATCATTCTGCCACATACTCACATAGCCAGACTCTTCAAGCATTACTTTCGCAAATTCCGCCGGTGCCATCTCACGCATGACCCCGCGCATGCGATGAATAAAACCGAAAAAATCCCGCAATTTTGTACGAACTCCTGCTTTTAACTCATCCGTTTCGATGAGCTGTAGAGCAGCTTCTGGTAATGACCAGTGTGCATGGCGCGCTGTTGTATGCAACACCTGAAGGGTTGCCCCACCAATCCCGCGTCGGGGTACATTTACAATGCGCTCAAATGCCATGCCATCATTTGGGCGCGCTATCAAGCGTAAGTACGCGATGGCATCCCGAATTTCTTGACGTTCATAAAACCGTGCACCTCCCACAACTTTATAGGGGATACCAGCTATTAAAAACCGTTCTTCAAATTCACGCGTCTGATAAGCGGCACGCACCAGAACAGCCGTATCACTTAAATGTTCTCCTGCGCGTTGGATAGATTCAATCGTATCAGCAACATAGAGAGCCTCTTCTTCGCTTTCCCACACATTTTTCAGCTGTACTTTGGCACCAGCGTCATACTCCGTCCACAGCTCTTTCCCCAGGCGCTCTTTGTTTTTTGCGATTAACCCTGACGCAGCCCCCAAAATATGCCCTGTAGAACGATAATTTTGTTCCAAGCGAATAACTTTTGCCCCTGGAAAATCTTTCTCAAATCGCAGAATGTTGGTAATTTCAGCCCCACGCCAACCATAAATGGATTGGTCTTCATCTCCTACACAGCAAATATTGTGTGACGATCCCGCCAGCGCTTTCAACCACAGATACTGTGCCGTATTTGTATCTTGATATTCATCCACCAAAACATACTGAAATTGTGCTTGATACCGCTCTAAAACATCAGGGTAGCGTGCGAATAGTTCTAGTGCCATCATCAACAGATCACCAAAATCAAAAGCATTGAGTGTTTTTAAACGGGCCTGATAAAGAGGATAAACATGCGCAGCAGGAGATCCTCCCTCGTGTTGGGTAATTTTTTCAGCTGTGAGTGCTTTATCTTTCCATCGGCTGATGATCGAAAGAATCAAGCGTGGGGGATACTTTTTAATATCGATATTTTCCGCTTCAAGGAGCTGCTTGATAAGACGCTGTTGGTCATCTGTATCCAAAATAGAAAAACCTGCTGTACGCCCCACACGCTCCGCATGAATGCGTAACATTCGCACACACAGTGCATGAAAAGTGCCAATCCAAAGCCCTGAAGTGGGATAGGCAATCATTTTTTCCACCCTCATTCGCATTTCATGCGATGCTTTATTTGTAAAAGTCACTGCCAGGATGTTCGCTGGTGGTACCTTTTGGTGTGTGATGAGGTTCCCCAAACGTGTTGTAAGAACACGGGTTTTCCCCGTTCCAGCTCCCGCTAGCACAAGAAGTGGTCCGGTAACATGAAGAATCGCTTCTTTTTGTTGAGGGTTCAGTGTAGCAAGATCAAGGGAGTTCCCTGATGCATCAGTTGCCATTGTTGAGCATCCTCTTGTTGGCAGTTCCATCACATCCCTTCAACACTTTTTGTGATCTCTTCACATACTTTTTTTGCATCTCCGTAAAGCATCATGGTTTTATCATGAAAAAATAATTCATTCTGAATACCCGCATAACCAGGTGACAGTGAGCGTTTCACAAATAGAATTGTCTTTGCTTTATCTACATCCAAAATGGGCATGCCAAAAATAGGGCTTGTCGAATCTGTTCGTGCGGCTGGGTTTGTTACATCATTCGCACCAATCACAAATGCGACATCACATGCGCCAAAGTCACTATTAATGTCATCAAGTTCAAACACATCTTCATAGGAAATATTGGCCTCTGCAAGGAGAACATTCATATGTCCTGGCATCCGTCCTGCTACTGGGTGAATCGCAAACCGGACGCGTGCACCTTTCTCTCTTAATACCGATACCATTTCTCGTAACGCATGTTGGGCTTGGGCCACCGCCATACCATATCCAGGAACAACGATGATATCTTGCGCATTTTCCATAATAAAAGCAGCATCTTGAGGAGCACCTGATTGCGCCGTGCGATCACCCCGAATCATTGCCTGCGCAGAAGTGGATGTCCCCGCTCCACCAAGGATAACACTTATAAATGAACGGTTCATACCTTTGCACATAATGTAGCTCAAGATAGCTCCTGAGGATCCGACAAGCGCCCCCACTATCACAAGAAGGTCATTATGCAATGTAAACCCAATACCTGCAGCTGCCCATCCTGAGTAGGAGTTTAACATTGAGACAATCACGGGCATGTCCGCACCTCCAATAGGGAGTACAAGTAAAAACCCAAGAGCTAATCCAGAGCACGCGACCATAGTAAAATAAGAACTGTGTTCTGTTGTTGAAAGCATCACAATACTCACGACCAGGACTATTCCAAGAGCAAAATTAAGGTAATGTTGACCCAAAAACCGTAACGGAGCACCACGCAAAAATCCCTGAAGCTTGCCAAAAGCAACCAACGATCCTGTAAAGGTAAGGGCTCCAATTCCAAGCCCGCAGCCCATCTCCACAAGTGATCCAAGGGGAATATGTCCATGATCAAGAATATTAAAGGCGACAGGATTGATAAATGCAGCCATCGCGACATACACAGCCGCCAAGCCTACCAAGCTGTGAAATGCCGCCACGAGCTGGGGCAGGGCTGTCATCGGAATGCGCTGCGCCACACGTAGGCCAATCAGCGCCCCACCAGCCAAAGCACACCACACAGCTGGCTCATATCCAAGATTGTATTGCCACACGGTGGCCACAAGCGCAATGACCATCCCAACAATTGCATAGCGATTGCCACGCACGGCTGTGCGGGCAGAGGATAGCCCCTGGAGTCCCAAAATAAAAAGAATGGCAGATACAAGGTAAACGTACGGGGTCAGTCCCATCATCGGCTATTTCCTTTTGAACATGTTAAGCATACGTTGGGTAACCGCAAATCCACCAAAAATGTTAATGGCGGCAAGAAAAACGCCCAAAATGCTGAAGATTTTCCCCCACCCCCAGAAAGAATCAGCACACCCAATCAATGCCCCAAGAATAATAATGCTTGAGATGGCATTTGTCACAGCCATCAAAGGTGAATGCAATGCTGGGGTGACGTTCCACACCACAAAATAACCGACAAAAATTGCTAAAATAAAAATAGTTATTGCCTCATAAAGCATGACCTAAGAACCCTTTCCATAGACAATTTTTCCTTCATGAAGAACACAGGCCGCCTTGACAATTTCATCCGTTTCCGTGGTAAAGCTCTTGGTATCTGGGTCCCACATGAGCTGAAGAAAGTTGTATACATTTTTGGCATAAAGCAAGCTACAGCTTTGGGCCAGGCGTGAGGATAAATTAGTATACCCAACGATGGTAACTCCTGATACGACCACTACCGCGTCCGGTTTACTCAAAGAACAATTACCCCCAGATCCAGCAGCCATGTCAACAATCACGCTTCCTGGACGCATAGATGCTACCATCTCATCCGTAATCAAACGCGGAGCTTGTTTTCCTGGGATGAGGGCTGTTGTAATAACAATGTCACTTTTAACAACACTCTCTGCTATTCTCAGTGATTGGCGCTCTTTATACGCAGCCGACATTTCTGTGGCATATCCCGATTTTTCGTCATCCGTGACATCAACGTCAACGGCAATAAATGTAGCACCGAGGCTTTGTACTTGTTCTCTAACAGCCGGACGTACATCAAAAGCACTGACCACCGCTCCCAATCTTTTAGCCGTTGCAATAGCCTGAAGGCCAGCAACCCCGGCACCCAAAACCAGAACTTTTGCGGGCGAAACGGTTCCTGCAGCTGTCATCATCAAGGGAAACGAGCGACCATAGCAAGAAGCTGCCTCAAGAACAGCACGGTACCCTGCCATATTGGCCTGGGATGAAAGAACATCCATGCTTTGTGCGCGACTAATACGGGGAATAAGGTCAAGCGAATACACAGTTTGCTTCTGCCAAGACGCTCTCATCACCGTTTGATCGCCACCCAAAACACCATACGTCCCCAGAAAAACGGTGGTTGGATCAAACAACGCAACAAACTTGCTAATTCCCAGACTATCTGCCGCTGGCCGCGTTACACCAACAACGTGCGTAACACCAGCTGTTTGCTTAGGACTATCCACACACAATGCCCCTACCGCACGATAGGCATCATCCGAAAATCCCGCCGAGTCACCCGCACTTTTCTGTACATAAACAGGGGTTTTTTTGATCAAACTTCCTACAATATCAGGGGTTAAGGATACTCTTGCCTCACCAGGAACTGTTTCTTTAGTAACAAAAATAGCCATGCGTATGACGTGTGAATGTTATAAATTTCTAACACATTACATTGTCTTTGACGAGCCTACCATCCTAAAAACTCTCGGGCATCACCACAGATAAAAAAGCCCGAGAAAGCACGGGCTTTTAGAGAACAAAAAATTTTCTTTTTTACCTAGACACGGCTTGATCAACAGCATTTGCAAGTAATCCGCCCAGAATTGAACCAAGTCCTTCTTTTTTAGGGATAGGAGCGGGTTTTGGCGTAACCAACTCTTCCTCAACTTCCAACTCTTCCTCAACTTCCAACTCTTCCTCAACTTCCAACTCTTCCTCAACTTCCAACTCTTCCTCAACCTCGAGGGCAACTTCTTCCTCATTCTCATCATTTTCGGCATCAAGGAAGCTTTCAGGGAGATCCAATCCACCGTCATCGACCATGATTTCTGTTCGTGATGATGAAACAGCCGCAGGAACAAAGGGAGTTTCCTGCTCTACACCTTTTTCAGAGCGGCCCATAGATTGCTGGGTACGGGCTTTTGCCTTTGCAGCCCTGGCTTTTAACAGCGCCACAGCCCTCATACGCTGGGCAGGATCCAACCGTTTCAATGCCGTCTTTTGTTCGGGATTTAAGTCAAGTTCCTCTTCCTCTAACAATAATTCCTCTTCTTCCAAAAAATCGGTGTTTGGCAGTGCCTCTTCAGAACGGCCCATAGATTGCCGGGTACGGGCTTTTGCCTTTGCAGCCCTGGCTTTTAACAGCGCCACAGCCCTCATACGCTGGGCAGGATCCAGCCGTTTCAATGCCGTCTTTTGCTCGGGATTTAAGTCAAGTTCCTCTTCCTCTAACAATAATTCCTCTTCTTCCAAAAAATCGGTGTTTGGCAGTGCCTCTTCAGAGCGGCCCATAGATTGCCGGGTACGGGCTTTTGCCTTTGCAGCCCTGGCTTTTAACAGCGCCACAGCTCTCATACGCTGGGCAGGATCCAACCGTTTCAATGCCGTCTTTTGTTCGGGATTTAAGTCAAGTTCCTCTTCCTCTAACAATAATTCCTCTTCTTCCAAAAAATCGGTGTTTGGCAGTGCCTCTTCAGAACGGCCCATAGATTGCCGGGTACGGGCTTTTGCCTTTGCAGCCCTGGCTTTTAACAGCGCCACAGCCCTCATACGCTGGGCAGGATCCAGCCGTTTCAATGCCGTCTTTTGCTCGGGATTTAAGTCAAGTTCCTCTTCCTCTAACAATAATTCCTCTTCTTCCAAAAAATCGGTGTTTGGCAGTGCCTCTTCAGAGCGGCCCATAGATTGCCGGGTACGGGCTTTTGCCTTTGCAGCCCTGGCTTTTAACAGCGCCACAGCTCTCATACGCTGGGCAGGATCCAACCGTTTCAATGCCGTCTTTTGCTCGGGATTTAAGTCAAGTTCCTCTTCCTCTAACAATAATTCCTCTTCTTCCAAAAAATCGGTGTTTGGCAGTGCCTCTTCAGAGCGGCCCATAGATTGCCGGGTACGGGCTTTTGCCTTTGCAGCCCTGGCTTTTAACAGCGCCACAGCCCTCATACGCTGGGCAGGATCCAACCGTTTCAATGCCGTCTTTTGCTCGGGATTTAAGTCAAGTTCCTCTTCCTCTAACAATAATTCCTCTTCTTCCAAAAAATCGGTGTTTGGCAGTGCCTCTTCAGAACGGCCCATAGATTGCCGGGTACGGGCTTTTGCCTTTGCAGCCCTGGCTTTTAACAGCGCCACAGCTCTCATACGCTGGGCAGGATCCAACCGTTTCAATGCCGTCTTTTCCTTTTGTGACATGGTTGACACAATTTCTTTTGTAGAAACTGCTGGATTTTTAGGATGAGACTCCAGGCTCAGTTGTCTCGTGTTCTGTTGAGAATTTAAGTGCTCCGTAACACGGGCAGCGACAACATCTGCAATATTATTTTGCCGAGCCTCAAGGGCATTTTTTTCTCTTTCAATACGCTTGTTTTCCTCTGAAATTCTTGCAATATCATCTATTATTTTCCGCTGCTTAATTTCAACAAGCATCGCACTCCTTCTAAGCGCCATACTCTGTGAAAGAAGCCGGGTCCTTTCGGACTCTACCTCCGCAAGTTTTGCATTAATTTCTGCTACTGACTCCTGTGAGGAAGCTTCCGATTTCTTGGCATTCTCCAAAGCTTCGCGCAGCTGTGACAATCTGGCCTCTGCAGCTTCTCTCTTTGACTCAAAGGCCTCACTCTGTACTTGAGCAGACTTTAATGTTGCATTTGCGCGCGCTGTGCGCTCAGTTGCAAGCTGATGAGCACTCTGTAAACGAGCTGTTCTGGCTTGAAGTTGAGCCTGTTGAGCAAGCAGTTTTGCTTTTTCTGTTTCAACACTTGCAAAAACTCCTGTAGACCGTGTGACTGCTTGAATCATTTTTCTCTCTGCGTCCTCTTCCGCACGACGAGCTTCTTCAAGTTTGGCCTCAAGCTCCCCAATCTTACTTTCTTTTTCTGATATTTTTTCGGGGGAAGAAAGAACTTCGCCGGTATCCGCATCAACAATTCTCCATGGAGAAGATCCTGCAATACTGATGTGCTTTGTGCCAGCAACAACATCGACTTTAACGCCATCGCTAAGAGCTTCAAGAGTTTCTTTTTCCGGCGTTGAAGGGAGCTCATTCTTAGGTTGTGCGGCTAATTTTGCCATCATCTGATTAAACTTCATCGCATTGGCCGCTGTGCGCAGTGATTGCCTTTCTCCACCAGGAGAAGACACAGATGAAGGTACAGGAGAACCAGGAGAACCAACCGAACGCAACGTGCTACGATCAAAATTGGCAATCTGACCAGCCATTCCAGATGGCATCACAGGACGAGAAGGCGCATCGCCTGCACGCGCTTGGGCGGCACGCTTGGCTGCTGCCTGCGCTTGCAGTGCACGGAAATCAATCGGTGCGGAAGGAGCACCTCTTGGTGATGCAATATCCATACCTCTGGGGCCTCTGGGACCTGCCTGCCTGCTAGAAGCAGAACTACCTGCAGTGCTAGGAACAGCAAGGTTCATACCACGATTAGCTGCAGATAAACGTTGGGAACCCTGTTGAGCATCCTGGCGCTTTGCCATCATCTGATTAAACTTCATCGCATTGGCCGCTGTGCGCAGTGATTGCCTTTCTCCACCAGAAGAAGGCACAGATGAAGGCACAGGAGAACCAACCGAACGCAACGTGCTACGATCAAAATTGGCAATCTGACCAGCCATTCCAGATGGCATCACAGGACGAGAAGGCGCATCGCCTGCACGCGCTTGGGCGGCACGCTTGGCTGCTGCCTGCGCTTGCAGTGCACGGAAATCAATCGGTGCGGAAGGAGCACCTCTTGGTGATGCAATGTCCATACCTCTGGGGCCTCTGGGACCAGCCTGCCTCCCAGAAGCAGAATTACCCGCAGTGCTAGGAACAGCAAGGTTCATACCACGATTACCTGCAGATAAGCGTTGAGCACCCTGTTGAGCATCCTGGCGCTTTGCCATCATCTGATTAAACTTCATCGCATTGGCCGCTGTGCGCAGTGATTGCTTTTCTCCACCAGAAGAAGGCACAGAAGAAGGCACAGGAGAACCAGCCGAACGCAACGTGCTACGATCAAAATTGGCAATCTGACCAGCCATTCCAGATGGCATCACAGGACGAGAAGGCGCATCGCCTGCACGCGCTTGGGCGGCACGCTTGGCTGCTGCCTGCGCTTGCAGTGCACGGAAATCAATCGGTGCGGAAGGAGCACCTCTTGGTGATGCAATGTCCATACCTCTGGGGCCTCTGGGACCAGCCTGCCTCCCAGAAGCAGAATTACCCGCAGTGCTAGGAACAGCAAGGTTCATACCACGATTACCTGCAGATAAGCGTTGAGCACCCTGTTGAGCATCCTGGCGCTTTGCCATCATCTGATTAAACTTCATCGCATTGGCCGCTGTGCGCAGTGATTGCTTTTCTCCACCAGAAGAAGGCACAGAAGAAGGCACAGGAGAACCAGCCGAACGCAACGTGCTACGATCAAAATTGGCAATCTGACCAGCCATTCCAGATGGCATCACAGGACGAGAAGGCGCATCGCCTGCACGCGCTTGGGCGGCACGCTTGGCTGCTGCCTGCGCTTGCAGTGCACGGAAATCAATCGGTGCGGAAGGAGCACCTCTTGGTGATGCAATGTCCATACCTCTGGGGCCTCTGGGACCAGCCTGCCTCCCAGAAGCAGAACTACCCGCAGTGCTAGGAACAGCAAGGTTCATACCACGATTACCTGCAGATAAGCGTTGAGCACCCTGTTGAGCATCCTGGCGCTTTGCCATCATCTGATTAAACTTCATCGCATTGGCCGCTGTGCGCAGTGATTGCTTTTCTCCACCAGAAGAAGGCACAGAAGAAGGCACAGGAGAACCAGCCGAACGCAACGTGCTACGATCAAAATTGGCAATCTGACCAGCCATTCCAGACGGCATCACAGGACGAGATCCAACAGGACCGGTAGGACGTTTGCGCGCCGTTGCTTGCACAGGACGAGGAGCCGCTGACCCACGCTTAGCCGCTGCCAAATAGTTCATTGTGACAGGACGAGATCCAACAGGACCGGTAGGACGTTTGCGCGCCGTTGCCTGCACAGGACGAGGAGCCGCTGACCCACGCTTAGCCGCTGCCAAATAGTTCATTGTGACAGGACGAGATCCAACAGGACCGGTAGGACGTTTGCGCGCCGTTGCTTGCACAGGACGAGGAGCCGCTGAAGAAGGTTCAGCTTTCACCACAGCATGAGAAAAACCAAATAGACTCAATGATACTAAAAATACTGAAAGGACACTTGTTTTTTTACGCATAATACTCTCTCAAAACAATGTGGTTTTCTTTAGTGTAGAATTGTTTGGTTAAGATATTATGAATAATATAATTGAAATGTCCCTTCATTCCTCAGGGCTTAGTACTCACCAGCATAATTTTGGTCAAAACCCTCACCATAGAAGGCATTGGGGTCTTCGTAAAAACCTTCGTCATATCCGGCATTGGAATCTTGATAGGGTTCATAACCGTGGCCGGCGTTGGGGTCTTCGTAAAAACCTTCATCATATCCGGCATTGGAATCTTGATAGGGTTCATAACCGTGGCCGGCGTTGGGGTCTTCGTAAAAACCTTCATCATGTCCGGCATTGAGACCGAACATCCCGTTAGTCCCAAATTCACTACCCTCGTTATGCTCAAAACTTTTGTTCCATGATTCTTGTGGGAATCCATATTCCCCCACCTGCGCTGCCATACCAAGACTTTCTTGTTGGAATCCCTCCATACCACCTTGGTGATACGCTTCGATCGCATTCCCAGCACTTCCCGGAACTACCTGCGCTGCCATACCAAGACTTTCTTGCTGGAATCCCTCCATGCCACCTTGCTGATACGCTTCGATCGCATTCCCAGCACTTCCCGGAACTACCTGCGCTGCCATACCAAGACTTTCTTGCTGGAATCCCTCCATGCCACCTTGCTGATACGCTTCGATCGCATTCCCAGCACTTCCCGGAACTACCTGCGCTGCCATACCAAGACTTTCTTGCTGGAATCCCTCCATGCCACCTTGCTGATACGCTTCGATCGCATTTCCAGCACTTCCCGGAACTACCTGCGCTGCCATACCAAGACTTTCTTGCTGGAATCCCTCCATACCACCTTCTGCATAACTGTTTGCATAGTCCTGCACAAAACCTTCTGGAGCGACACCTGCTGCCATACCAACTAATGATTGGGTATCACCTGCCATCCCAGCCCCAGCAACTTCCTGCATGTTCTGAGGAACAACATCCTGCACGATACCCCTAGCAACGTGTCCCAGAAGCCCTCCCGTAGAAGCGTTTGCTTGCTGAGCAAGAGTACTTGATTTTTCTGTAAGGCCTGAAAAAGTTTCACCTGAACCGAAAAAGCTTTTTTCCTGAGGACCTTCAATATCATCACTACCCTCTAAATCGTAGGAATCTTCATCTAATTCATAAAAATCGCCTGGTTCATCGCTGTCAGGGCTATTGTCTGATTGTTTCTTCCTTTTTCCTTTGCGAGAACCCTTTTGATCCGAACCGCCAGACTGCTTGTCGCGGGCGGAATCATCGCCTGGTTCATCGCTGTCAGGGCTATTGTCTGATTGTTTCTTCCTTTTTCCTTTGCGAGAACCCTTTTGATCCGAACCGCCAGACTGCTTGTCGCGGGCGGAATCATCGCCTGGTTCATCGCTGTCAGGGCTATTGTCTGATTGTTTCTTCCTTTTTCCTTTGCGAGAACCCTTTTGATCCGAACCGCCAGACTGCTTGTCGCGGGCGGAATCATCGCCTGGTTCATCGCTGTCAGGGCTATTGTCTGATTGTTTCTTCCTTTTTCCTTTGCGAGAACCCTTTTGATCCGAACCGCCAGACTGCTTGTCGCGGGCGGAATCATCGCCTGGTTCATCGCTGTCAGGGCTATTGTCTGATTGTTTCTTCCTTTTTCCTTTGCGAGAACCCTTTTGATCCGAACCGCCAGATTTCTTGTCGCGGGCGGAATCATCGCCTGGTTCATTATCTTTCTTCCCTGATCGGACGGCTTTCTTAGAACCTCCACGGGCCGGAGCTGCCCCCTTTTTAGCACCCCCGCGAGCCGGAGCTGCCCCCTTTTTAGCACCCCCGCGAGCCGGAGCTGCCCCCTTTTTAGCACCCCCGCGAGCCGGAGCTGAATCTTTTTTAGCACCCCCACGAGCCGGAGCTGAATCTTTTTTAGCACCCCCACGAGCCGGAGCTGCCCCTTTTTTAGAACCCCCACGGGCCGGAGCTGCCCTCTTTTTAGCACCCCCACGGGCCGGAGCTGCCCCCTTTTTAGCACCCCCGCGAGCCGGAGCTGAATCTTTTTTAGCACCCCCACGGGCCGGAGCTGACCTTTTCTTAGAACCCCCACGAGCCGGAGCTGCCCTTTTCTTAGAACCCCCACGAGCTGGAGCTGCCCTCTTTTTAGCACCACGCGAAGAACTCACCGATGTTTTACTGCTGCGTGTGGGCCTGGTAGATTTTTTAGAAGCAGTGCGCGCAGAACGTGTATTTGACTTAGTACTCTTTGAGGTGCGGTTAGAAGTACGATTTATACGAGGACGAGTAGATTTACTCCTTGTAGAAGACTTTCTATTTGCAGTTTTCTTTTCACGATCAGCCCTGCGCTTTGCCGCATCGGCCTTGCGCTTTGCTGCTGCAGCTTCTCGGGCCTTTTGGCGTTCTTCTGCGCGTTTTTTCCGGGCTGCCTGAATACTTGCCCGTCTATTAGAGCTGGTAACTACAAAAGGTAAATCTTGACTAACTCCTGCATGTGATGATTGAAAAAAAACAATCGACTCTTTTGCCTGAAGATTAGAATATACAGAAATATTTAAAAGTAACAGTAAAAAAAATCGTATGTAATTTCTCATGGGAAAAAATATTTTTTTTTATTATAAATAAAGAATCATAATAAAATCTTAATTTTTTATACTTATCTATCCTCAGAAAATCAGAAAAATGTTATTTTTAATTTGACGATTGGTTTCCTTTTTGCAAAAACTTCATAAGATTCTTAGAGTTTGTAATGTCCGAAAACCCAGACAAAAAGACAATGATCCGCAGAGGATGGTGCGCCGTCGCTCTTGGAAGTGCTTTTTTTTGTTACCAATTTATTGTCCGTGTTTTTCCCAACATTTTGCATGATGAGCTCATGGATATTCTTAATCTGAACACGGCTTCTTTTGGAGTAATTATCTCTGCCTATGGATGGGCATACGCCCTTATGCAACTTCCTCTGGGGCTTGCGATTGACCGTTGGGGACCACGCTATCTTGTATCAAGTGCTTCACTTTTATGTGCAATAGGGTGTCTACTCTTTATTGTTGCAAAAAATATTTACGTTGCATGGATTGGACGTTTTTTGATGGGCATGGGCTCAGCGTGCGGATTCATGAGTTGCGTCAAGCTGGCAACACTTTGGCTCCCTACACGTTTCCTGGCGCGCGCAATCGCCCTTACTATGCTCTGCGGTACTTTAGGAGCTGTTCTGGGAGGGACCCCCTTAAGTTTATATGTAAATGCTGTAGGCCCCCATGCATGTATTGTGACACTTGCAGGACTGGGGGTCGTGATGGGTCTTCTTCTTCTCTTATTCATTCCTCACGCACCACCACCCAAAAAATTTCTGTCTTGCCCTAAATCCACAGGCACGCACAATCACCCTTTGGTAAATCTCAAAACTATTATGCTTAACCCACAATCCTGGATTATAGGGACTTATAGCATGCTTATGTACGTACCTATTACTGTCTGGGGCGAAGCGTGGGGAGTCCCTTTTGTGGAACGTGCCACCCAATCGACTGAAAAAATGGCTGCCATGGCGATTACGTGCATGTTTGCAGGAGCAGCCGCAGGAAGTCCTTTGTTCACAGCTATTTCTGATTTATGGCGTAGTCGGCGATTCCCCATGGTTCTTGGCTCAGTCTTAGCCCTTGCTACAAATGCTATGATTGTTTTTATTGCCGATATACCGCTGATGGGAATGTATGTTCTGTTTTTTTTGGCAGGCCTTGTTTATACGGCAAAAATCCTTACTTTTTCATCTATTTGTGAGATTGTTCCGCGTTCTATGAGCGGTGTGTCCGTAGCGATGGTAAATGCGATTGTTATGATGACAGGACCTATTTATCACCCCCTTGTTGGACATCTCATTGAAAGTCACGCCACTCGTGGAGGCCTTTTACCAGCTGATTATATCTACACATACATGGATTATCATGCTGCACTGTATGTTGTTCCTCTCTCAACGCTGGGGGCCTTTTTCCTTGCTTTTTTTATTAAGGAAACACATCCTGATCGCCCCTCTTCCTGATAGGAACGAAGCGATACTAACGACACATTTTTACGCGCGACCGAATGGCCTCTACCGTTAAAACCTCAGGAAAAACATAACCGTGAGGACATTTGGGACTGTAAATAGCATTAAATGGAATACCATAACGACCGTGATTGTTAATAAAACGAGTAATTTCCGAAGATGGACGTGTCCAGTCTCCTTGTAAAATGAAGACTTGTTGATCCTTAAAATCTTGAATAAGGCGACTATCTGAAAGAATGAATTTTTTATTCGCGATACACGTCACACACCAACGCGCAGTAATATCAACAAAAACTGTTTTTCCTTCTGCAATCAGTGTATCGAGTAATATCTGTGAAAAGATATGGATACGCTTTTTTGCATCAATGACGGTAGACTCACCTGAATGCGTGTTTTCTGTCTGAATTTCCCCCACCAGTACGGTGCTCAGCCAGATAACCGTCACGAGAAGGCTAGCACCCAGAATAATACGCAACCGTTGCATCCAGGGTCCCGGTCGCGGAAGGTAATGATAAAGAGTGGGCTTCAGGATTATTACAAGATAAGGAATCCCAAATCCTACTCCGAGAAATGTAAATACAGCCACAATTGTGGCCGCATCATGTGTCAAAGCATAGCCCACCGCGGTTCCTAAAAACGGTGCGGAACATGGTGTCGCTAATACTGTGGCCAAAAAGCCCAATCCAAAATCCCGCCACAGCGTGTCTCTAAACCTTGAAAAATTAATCCCCATAAAAAGAGGAAGCCGAAACTCAAATACCCCGAACATATTGAGCGAAAAAATTATCAAGACAATCATCATGATGCCAACAAAAACCGGTTGTTGAAAGTGCATTCCCCACCCAACATGAACCCCAAATTTGCGCAAAAATATCACTGCCACTGCCAAAAGCCAAAAAGACACCATAAGCCCCGCAAACGTGGCCAGAGATTTTCTAACGACGCTTTCCCGGGAAAAATCTCCTTTAGTCAATGCCATCAGCTTTAAAGATAAAACCGGCAGCACGCAGGGCATAAAATTCAGAATAAACCCTCCCAAAAGTGCCATCAGAAGAATAATACCGATGCTTCCCCCAACAGAGGGCATTACTTCTTTCAGCGGCACTGGTGGAAGACTTGTTATCCCCCTCTGGTAATCCTGCAGTGATGGTAAAAGTGTTGCCAATTTTTCATCAAAAAAACGACATTCCTCCCGACAAATCGAAAAAACAATTCGCATAATGAAATCCACGGGAATCTTCGAATCGTGGGGATATACACGCATAGTAACCGACGCTCCATCACGCAAAGGTCTCTTAGATTGGGGCCATGTAATTGTGAGATCACGGATATTTTTTCCTTGATCTGTTGTAATGCGAGGCGCAATACCGTCAACAGCCTGACCATCAGGGTGAAGAATTTTCCAGCCACTTTCAATATGGAAAACAAGCTTCACATCAAGGTACTCTTGCGTGGGGGAGTGCGCGGGGATTAGCTGAAGGGTAAAACTCACAGGGTCTACAGGCTTTGCCACAAGCGGAACAGAAGCGGCGCTCAAGAACACTAGCCATCCTACTAACAGCATGTATCGGTTCACGATAAATACCCTCACTGCCCTACACTCTTTGCAACGATTGCCTTCGTGCAGTGTATCCAATTCTGTTGAATTTTACACGAAAAAACTCGTGTGATGTGTGTCGGCTCTGTGATACCACCGACGGTAATAAGCCAATGCCATTCCCAAAAGAACGAAGCTCAGAAAATACCATACCCCCGCGTACATCAAATGCGTATTTCTAATATTGACTTTATACCCAAGCATTATTGGAAATTGTATGAGATTTTGGGGCGATAAGTCACCATTCAGCTGATACGGTTCGCACATGACATAGACCGGCATCAAATGATGCATTCCTGTATGCTTCACAATTTCGTGATAATCAATTTTAAACCATTGATTTTTAGAAGGTTTATTATCAGGACTAAACCACGATTTACGCGGAACAGGCAAAATAGTGGCCATCAACACTATCTCTCCTTCAGGGCGATCAATTTGAACACGCATGAACTGATCCCGGGCAATATCAACAGGAACCCAGCCGCGATTGACGAGTATCTGCGTGCCATTTTCCAATTGAAAGGGAGTCACCACATCAAACCCCGCTTTTTTGATACCGTAGGAAACTTCATGAGAGCGGGGATATACGTGCATTTCTCGATCATGCTGAAATGTTCCACTAATGCGCACCCGTCGATAGTAGTGATTGGTGCGCAAATCATCACCCTCAACAACAGCACGTGCAGCTACCGATGTCAAAACACCATCCAGATCCACAATGGGTTCACGTTGATTCGCATGCACGCGGATGATGGCGTTTTGCGTTTCATGGTGACGCTTGATTTGCCAAATCCCCAGATAGCTCAATACGCCGTATAGCATCACTATCAAAACAAGGAGTGTGCGGGGAAAAGTTCCCGAATTCTGATTCATCTTATCAGCGGCTCCTCAGTCATGTGTAACGTAAACCATAAAACCATATAAATACCAATAGTAACCCTACGTCAACAAGATGCACCCCTCTTGCCTGTGTCTAATATCAACGATCGTTGGCTAAAATGGCTAAAAACGCTGTGTTGGTTTTCTAGACTAGTGTGATGCAGTTTGATCCCACCAGAAACTTTTTTCCGGGATTTTTAGTCGATCAGACTTTGTGAGGAATGTAAGGTTGGACGCATGCAACGCACATGTTTGTGCGGGATGACCCAGTGGCACAACAAGATAAAGGCTTAACAATCGGTGATCAAGCATCTGAGCAGCGGACCGTTGTTCTTCGTAAGTTTGTGACCCCAAAAGAAGGCGGACCGCCTGATCAACCTGTCCATCGCGTACCTGCGCAAAATTCAAAGACCCTTTTATGTCTGCAGATTCTGTTGTCCAGCGATTACGTTGCTCGGCCCCAGGAGACTGAGACCCTGTCCACCGAAAAGCGGTCATTTGATAGTCAAAAGCCAAGACTTTCCGCCAATATTGCGCGGAATCTTTTCTGTGAATTGTCAAAGTGATTCCGAAGGCCTTAAGGTTACGAGCATAGGCAATAGCTTCCGGTTTATGCTCATCGCCCTCAAGAAGAAGACTCATTTCCAAAGGTACGCCGGTTTTTTCAGAAACACAGATCCCATTTTTAATAATCCATCCTGCTCGCTTTAAGAGTCGAATTACACGCTGATGACGGCGGCGAGGGTTTTTTATGTGAAGCGGTGGAGCTTTCTTTACCTGCGCAACAGAACTACCCGCTACCAACGTGTCACCTGCGCAGGCAGAAAAATCCGTGTGCATAAAGTAACTATTCGCACGCACATAAGCTCCCCCATAAAGATTATGTGCTATCCACCCCCAATCACACGCCAGCACCATCGCCTTGCGGAAGTGATAGTTATCAAAGGGAAACTGACGCGTGTTCATGACAAAACCGAGCATTGACTTCGGTTGCACGTTTGAAGCGCACGTCAAGGTAACATCACCCCGTGTGAATCGATCAAAGGTATACCCACGCAAGCGCCTGCGGATATTTTCTTCAATAAAAAAATCGCCTTCACCTGCTTTCAAACCCTCAAACCCCACATTAGCTTCGCGAAAATATGTAAACGTCAGTTTCTGAAAGTTGTACCGCCCCTTGGCAATCATAAGTCTCGCACGATCGCCCCAATAATCAGAACGGCGTACGTAACTAATACGCCTTCCATTGACAACCATACCGTAAGCGTATGGACCACTTCCAGGCAGTTTCTCTTGAACAATCTCATCTAGGTGGCGTGGGCCAATAACGTGCTTGGGTAGAACTGTCATCCCCGCTAGGACCATGATGTTTTCACGAGAGTAGTATGTTTTCCCTTTCTCCGTGGGGTGATCACATGCTTTCATAACAAAGCGTACCGTATGAGGGTTTTCAACAACAATCCGTGCAACAGATGCGTACAGATTGCGAAAAATGATGCGGCCTTGGGTACGTAGCACCTCGCACGTAAACGCTACATCCTCTGCACTGACAGGCTTTCCATCTGCCCACGTTGCTTGAGGATTTAACGAGAATCGCACCCAACTGTTATCCGGGGCCACTTCTACGTAAGATGCCAACCACGGATAAAAGGTAAACGGCTCATCAGGGTTACGGTACATGAGGCGCTCAAATACCAAAGGCTCGTCAGTAATCCCATTTCCACAAGCAGGAATTCCTTTATTTGCAAAGGGAAACAAGCAATCGAAGGCATTGCCAATCACGATCGTTCGCAAGTGCGTATCACGTCCCATAGAGGCATGAGGATTGGCTGCTGGTAGGTGTGTGGCTGATGCGGGAATCTGCGGAGAAGCCATCAAAGTCAAGTACGGATTTTTTCCATACAGCCTGTCTTTTTGTTCACCATTTACTCCTGAAACACTTATCAGAAATAGGTACGCAACAACCGCAACTCTTATACCCATGTAAGACTACTCAGCACGATCTTTTACACAAGCATTAAAATATCAAAGATGAGCTGTCAACTTTTACACAGTGTGTTAGTATTTCATATCCTTGCAAACGAAAACCCAATGCATGTCTGTACACGCGCTCATTGTTGGATCAGGCCCCGTTGGAATGGCCCTGGCCTTAAGCCTTTCACGGGGGGGCATTCCCACCACTCTTCTTGAAAAAGGTCTCGCGCTTTTTGATAAAGCAAACGATTCTCGCGTCTATGCATTGAGTGCCGGAAATGCTGATTTCTTACGTGATTTGGGGGTGTGGGAGCAATTAAAACCCCATGCAACCCCCATTCATACGATTCGCGTGCAAGAATCCGGAAGTCTGGGGGGGGTTCTTTTTGATCATCCTGTACGCCACGGAAGTTCAGGCGAAAATTTGCACGGATACATGATACCCAGCACGGCACTCTGTCAGGTCTTACACAAGGCTGTGCGGGATTGTTCTGAGATTACATACCAAACCGAAACAGCCGTTACACATGTTCACCAGGACAGTGATTCCGTCACGCTAACACTTCAGCAAAAAGGCCCTCACAAAACAACGCTTCGCGGCAATGTCGTTTTTGCCGCTGATGGAAAAAACTCTATGATCAAGCGTTTACTTGAAATTTCTGAGGAAAAATTTTCTTATGACCACGCAGCCCTCATATGCAATGTCACGCATACAAAACCTCATCATAATGGGGCCGTTGAAGTGTTCACACCTTTGGGCCCGCTGGCATTTTTGCCTCTTCAGGGCAATAAATCGGCCTGTGTATTTTCTATGGCAAAACGCTTGGGAGACTCTTATGTCCGTCAGAGTATGGATGTTTTTACCCATAAATTGGAAGAGCTTTTTCCGGATTACGGAACCTACACCTTAGATACACCCCTCTCCTCATTTCCCCTAGTGGCAACGTTTTCCCCTCAGCCTGCTCGGAACCGGGTAATGCTATGTGGAGACGCAGCCATGACTATACACCCCGTAGCAGGACAAGGATTAAACTACGGCCTTAAAGATGTTCGTGCGATATATGATAACATCGCACAGATGTCTGTAGACGGTGATATTCCCACAGTGTTATGTACAATTCAGAATGCCCGCATGACCGACCGACGCATCATGCTCCACGCAACAGATGGAATTATCCGGATTTTTGCCCTAAAAACCCCTGGGATTCGATGTATGCGGCAAGTGGGAATGTCTTTGATCAACCTATCACCATCTATCAAATGGCTCTTTACTGAACGAGCGGGGGCCTAAAGGCGGATTGTGGAAATCCAAAAACCATGTTGACAATTTGCTATTCTTTAATAGAATGGCTCGTAATATGGTGCAATGCCAGTTTGGCAAAAAAATAGTTCTTAACTAAGAACACTTCGCGATATAAGTGTAGCCCCTTTGTCCTAGTGAAAAACTTTATAAAAACATTCTTAAGGGTCTGGTATTGGGGCAATGAAAAGATCGTATTGTTTATTCGGCAGGAGAGGAACCCATGAGCATGCCATTTGATTACGATGCAATAGTCCAAGAAGCACTCCTTGAATCTATTGCACGCATCCTCAAACGCGTAGCGCAAGATGGTTTACAAAATGACCATCACTTTTATATTACCTTTCGCACAGACAGAGATGATGTCAAAATTCCAGCTTTTTTGCGTGAGCGCCATCCCTATGAAATTACCATTGTTATTCAGCATATGTTTTGGGACCTCAAAGTGAACAGCGATGGATTCGCCGTGACACTCAGTTTTAATAACGCACCTGAAACAATTGAAGTTCCCTTTAGCGCCTTAATCAGTTTTGTCGATCCTTCCGTGCAGTTCGGCTTACACTTTGTGCCCTCCACGCGAGAAAACCCGGATGGAACCCCATCATCCCGCGATGAGGGATTAAGAGGGGTCAAGATCACTTCTGCAGGCACGCCTACCGCTTCGGTCCCGATAGATACGCCACCGCCTACCCTGTCTGGGGAAAAGGTTGTCCAGCTTGATCGCTTTCGCAAATAGGCTACTGTGGCTTATTTTTTATAGACTTTACCTTTTGTGCCATCATCCCAAGTAGTTTTCCTAAAATTTCACTATATCCTGTTGACATTTTTCCCAAAGGGACAAAGATACAAAAAAGTAGTGCGAATAATTTGTGATGCTAGACAAAGAGCCCTTTATATCATGTCAACCATCCTGTAGGATTAGGACAAAAGGTTCTTACCTACAATCAAATGAGTGTAAGCACACATTAATGCATACATCTTCACGGCCATCGCCCCATTGTTGGCCTAAGATTAGAGGTGATTTCATCTCACTAATACAGGCACATATCAAACGTTTATTCACTCCCACTCTCCCAGCGTTTGGATTAATCGAGATACTTATAGCACTTGTCGTTGTCGGTTTTTTCTTGCGCAACAGCGTGGGCGAACTTTTTGGAGGCGTCGATGATGCGCGCATCAAAAGTGCCATCAGTCAATATACTACTATCCGCGGGGCAGTAATCCAGTTCGTTGAAACGTTTGATGCACTCCCTGGTAATTTTTCTGAGGCGGATCAAGTATTTGGTCAGGATAGCCCCGTTGGTAGAGGGGACGGACACATAAGTGGTGCTGGTCTTGACGCCCCACATAAAAGTGAAGCCGCTGCTTTCTGGCTACACCTTTCTCAAGCCAAGATGCTGTCTTTGCCCGATATCATCGCACCTGATAGGCCTTTGCGTCCAAACATACATATGCCAGATTCCAGTTTTCAATACGCGGCATTCAGCGTCAAAGAGAGGCCATTTGGATGGAAGGGGGTCTGGCTTGTCTTGGGTGCAGTGAACGGCTCGGACACTGATGGAGGCGCATTCACCCCCCTCCAAGCAAAAAAGTTTCTAAAAATATCGGGACTTCGGGCCCCGCAATCTGGCAATACCCGCATTGCAAATGGACGAGGACTTGACACATGTCTTTCTCACAAAGACCGCCTTAATTTTCGATCAGGAGAACGCGCATGCACGGTATACTTTCGTCTATGGGGGGGGTAATTCGGCGCGGACACAAAGCCTTATTATCCCTGGAATACCAGGCTTTTGGTCTTATAGAGGCTTGTGTATCTCTCATTATTTTAGGTGTTATTCTTTCACTGGGCTTGCGTTACAACACTGTGCAAACACAGCGAATCAAAGCCCATCAATACAACCAAGTACGCGCGGAAATCAAGCGATCTTTCCGCACCTACTACATAGTAAATCGATCCTATCCACTCCCCTGTGGAGCATCCGATAGGGGAGTATCTCCTGAACATGGTGAAACACAGGTTTTTTATAAAAATTTTTTACCTTACAAAACTCTGGGTATTCTGAGCCGAATGTCAGAAAGTCCCTTTATGTATGCTGTATGGGGAAGCGCTACGACAGTACCACCTGCAGCTATTATACATACTGCTTCTATTGATACAGCCAGTGTTGACCTCGGCGATCAAGCACCCATTCAGGCACCATCCTTGATTGATGGAGGTTTTACCGTTCTGGATTCCACACGTACAAATATTATAGACCCCCGCCATCAAAAAATAGTGGTCATTGTGGCTAGTGCAGACACTCTCAAGCGACTCACACACAAAGGAGAGCTTACCCTAAGCCCCGCCGAACGCAGAAATGTTATTCTCATCACCCAGGCGAAAGCAAAAAAGCCATAGGCCCTTGTACAATAAAAACCCTAAATTCCGCCCCTAAAACATTAGGACAAGAGGTCTTTATTTACTTTCACACAGGATTCCTGTGTTCTCTTACGCTATGTATTCACATGAAAAAGTTGAAAACAAAAGGTGTTTCCATACTCACACACAAGGCATTCTGTTGATTATATCAACTGAAGAACCGTTGACAGAGTGGCGCTCTTTGATCTAAATACACGCTATGAGTTTAAGCTATCAACACTGCTATCACGCTGGCAATTTTGCCGATATTCACAAGCACTTATGGTTGATAGCTACGCTGCGAGATCTACATAAAAACCACCAATCAATTTTCTGGATAGATACGCACGCAGGACGAGGGCTTTATGATCTTAATGCGCCAGAGTCTCTCAAAACCCAGGAAGCATCCTTTGGTATTCTTAAGGGTTTTGAAACATCTCTTTCTTGGTTTGACTCCCATATTCATCAAACGTATAAAAATATCATTCACGCATTTAATCCCCAAGGTGGGGTATCTCACTACCCAGGCTCACCACTTATTGCTGCACATCTCCTCAGAAAAAATGATCGCATAGCATGTTGTGAGCTACATCCACAAGAATTTATACATTTGCGTCGTGTCTTGGGAACCTATCCAAATGTTGCTATTCGCCACAAGGATATCACCAAGGAACTCCTTCACTTAATGCCTCCACCAGGCACAGCCGGGGGGATGCTGGTTGACCCTAGCTATGAGATCAAAGCCGAGTACGATACAATTCCGCTTTTACTGATCAGGGCTCACCACAAATGGCCACAAGGTGTTTTTATTCTTTGGTATCCCATTCTCAGCGCGGGTCGCCATAACCGCATCATTGATATAATCAGCGGCCAGTTACCCCCCCATTACTATACGATTGATGAGTGCCAAGCCCCTTACATACCAGGAGGACGCATGTTAGGATCCGGGATAATCCGTATCGAAAAGAGACCCATATGATACCTACTACGAGGGAGGATGGGAAAAAACGCTGCTTTGGAAATAAAACCGGACAAGCCCTCTACGCACACTATCACGATACCCAGTGGGGCATTCCTTTGCACGATGACCGCCTTCTTTTTGAAATGCTTATTCTAGAAGGGGCGCAAGCAGGATTACGTTGGGAGACGATACTCAGCAAACGGGAGGGATACCGGGAGGCCTTTCATCATTTTGACCCTGGAAAAGTAGCCGCTATGACTGATAATGAGCTGGAACACTTGCGTGAAAATCCAGACATTGTGAGAAATCGCCTCAAAATATATGCTGCACGCACAAATGCCTCCTGCTTTATATCAATTCAAAAAGAATGGGGCTCTTTTGATGCTTATGTATGGAATTTTGTCACTAACGTCCCTATCCGCAATCAATGGAAAACAGTAGCGGAAGTTCCCACAAAAACGCCACAAAGTGATGCTCTTTCGAAAGACCTGAAACAACGTGGGATGACATTTGTTGGCAGTACTATTATGTATGCATTTATGCAAGCTGTTGGCATGGTTGATGATCATCTGGTAGATTGTTGGTGTCGGCAGCAATAAAGAAATTCACCATGTCACGTATCTATCCCTCTCTTTTTATCTGTCTTGCTGTGTTCTTTCTATATGGCACCCCTATCCATGGGGGATGGGAGGAAATTATCGAAAACCAATGTCCGACATCATCTGTCTGTAAAATAACACATGAGGATAAAACCTACTGGGTAAAGCGTCCCGAAAGCAAGAAATTCGCCCAGTCCGTTGTCTGGCGCATGCGCATCCTTCAGTGGCTTATTCCCCTGCGTATGCTCAAACCACAGGTATTCACCTCTCCCACCGCACTCATGAACCAAGAAGTTTCTCGCTTACAAACATTTCATCAAGCAGGCATCAGCGTACCTCGCCTTGTTTATCGTGCCCAAAATACCCTTATACTCACAGATGTCGGAATGAATGTAGAAATTCTCCTGCGCATTGATACATCCCCTGATACACGTATCCGCCTTCTAAAGAAGGTTGTACGGGCCATAAAAATCCTGCACACGAAGGGACTGTATCACGGCCGTCTTCTACTAAAAGACGTCTCCTACAAAAATGGGAGGGTAAGTTTCTTGGATTTGGGTGAAGCTTTCTGCGGGCACATGGATATATACGAAGCACAGGCTCGAGACATTCTCCTATTTATGTATGCCGCTCTTCCTTTTATCAACAATGATCATAAAATTCTTCAAGAAATCCTCGGTTATTACGGAGAATATTCTGACACGGTTATAGAGAAACTACGTACCACACGCCGTTATCTCATTCCTGTCTATTGGTTGATACTCCCCTTTGCACGTTTTCTTGGCAATGACACCCGTCGGGCCCTTGTCGCCACACGCACACTTGGTATCGTTTTAGCAACACTGTCTCACAGGATTCCCACGACTACTACGGGCTCACCTCAATTGTTTTATCCCGGTACTTATGCCCATAAGTCATGATTGAGGAAGATGAAATGCATTAGCCAAAACGGCGGTGACTCTTTTAATGGCCGTTCCACCTTCGAACACAACAGTCGTCACATACGCACGGATTAGGAGGCCTTCTGTGGAGAAATATAGTGTATCCTCCCGGCAAACAGGCCTTATAACATACAGCGGGATCAGATTACCTTATTTTCCGTGGTGTACTTTTTACTATCTGCCCTTACTCCCCTTAAGACGACGAATAATCTCAACCTTTGCACGAATAGCCTGTGTATCTGTATGACGAGATTCCTTAGCATAGGTTTCAGAAGAACGATTTTTACGCTCTTCAATAGCAGCAATTGTTTTTTCCAAAGAAGCCTCATCAAGCGCATCAATCCGCGTGGCTTCTTCAGAAATTACAGAGGTCTGCGTATTCGTAATTTCCAAAATACCCCCAGTAACGTAAAAAAACTGAGTCTTTTGCGCGCCATAACGCACAATAACAGGTCCCGAGTCCAGGCACACAACCATCTCCTCATGGCCCGATAAGATTTCCATTTCCCCTGAAAGGGCACTGACATAAAGACTCACCACCTGCTCATCTAATATAACGCCCTGCGGTGTCACCAGTGAAACGGAAAATGTATGCGACATACGATATACCCTTAAGACGTCAATTTTTTTGCTTTATCATGTACGTCATCAAGTGTACCTGTCATATAAAAAGCTTGCTCAGGAAGGTGGTCACACTCACCCTCAATGATCGCATTAAAGGCTTCAATTGTTTTCGCAAGAGGAACATACGCACCTTTTGATCCCGTAAACACCTCAGCCACAAAGAATGGTTGTGACAAGAAGCGCTGCATTTTCCGCGCACGCTCAACGATTAGCTTGTCTTCCTCACTGAGCTCATCCACTCCTAGAATAGCGATAATATCTTGCAAGGACTTATACGATTGCAAGATGCGCTGCACTTCTCGGGCAACATCATAGTGCTCTGCCCCCACAACGGCAGGGGTAAGCGCACGAGAACTAGAGTCCAGAGGATCAACAGCAGGATAGATTCCAAGCTCAGCAATTTTCCGATTTAACACAGTCGTTGCGTCTAAATGCGAAAATGATGTCGCTGGAGCCGGATCTGTTAAATCATCGGCCGGGACATAGATGGCTTGAACACTTGTGATAGAACCGTGCTGGGTGGAGGTAATGCGCTCTTGAAGCTCACCCATTTCTGTAGCGAGTGTGGGTTGATACCCCACCGCAGAAGGAATGCGTCCCAAAAGCGCAGAAACTTCGGATCCTGCTTGGGTAAAGCGAAAAAGATTATCCACAAACAACAACACATCCTGACCTTTCACATCACGGAAATATTCCGCTTGTGTAAGGGCCGTCAAAGCAACACGCGCACGGGCGCCGGGAGGCTCGTTCATTTGACCATACACCAATGAAGCTTTTGATTGTCCTTCGAGATTAATGACCCCAGATTGAATCATTTCATGGTACAAATCATTTCCTTCACGGGTACGCTCGCCTACACCAGCAAACACTGAATACCCTCCATGTGCGCGAGCAATATTATTGATCAACTCCATAATTAGAACCGTTTTGCCTACACCGGCGCCTCCGAAAAGACCAATTTTTCCTCCGCGAACATAGGGCGCAAGCAAATCAATAACTTTGATTCCTGTCTCAAGAACATCAGCGTCTGTGGACTGTTGGGTAAAATCCGGCGCTTTGCGATGAATCGCCCAATGCTCTTTAGCCGCTACAGGGCCACGCTCATCCAAGGGCTGACCCAGTACATTCACAATGCGCCCAAGGGTTTCTTCGCCCACTGGTGTTTTAATAGGTTCACCGGTATCAATCACCTCTTGGCCACGAGCCACACCATCCGTGACTTCCATGGCAATGGTACGCACGACACCATCTCCCATATGTTTCGCCACCTCAAGAGTAATGGATCCTGTTGGCATTGTGATCGATAATGCATGCAAAAGCGCGGGTACTCTTTCAGGAAAATAAACGTCAATGACCGCACCAAGGACTTGTACGATTGATCCTGTATTCTGTTGTTTTGTTGCCATTCTTAGTTCTCGCCCTTCATGGATTCACTTCCTGCTATAATTTCAATTAACTCACTCGTAATTGTTGACTGACGTTGACGATTATAACGCAATGTCAGTTCCTCAATCATCTCTGTTGCATTGCGTGAGGCCCCGTCCATCGCACGCATACGTGCTGCGTGTTCACTTGTCACACTTTGAAGGATACACTCATATAGTTTACTCCGCAGATAAAACCCCCACAAATGATCAGCCCCCGTTTGCAAATCAGGATCAACGGAAATCTCCCGCAAAACACCTATGGCCTCAGCGTATTCATACGGGAAAATTTGGATAGCTTGAGCTTCTTGCAGAAGCGCACTGCGGTAACGTGTACCCAAACAGATCACCTTACGGTAAGTGCCTGCTGTTATGGCAGGTAAAACATGCTGAATGACCCCTTCAATCTGGGAATAATCTGGAGTATCACCAAGCGGATAATGCGCAATATGATCAACATCCTCACAACGCCCAATGAACTCCCCCCCCTTCTTTCCCAAAGTAATAACATCCAAGCTACTTTCCGTTCCTTGATTTTGTTCGAGAATCATCGTGGTCATTCGGAAAATATTTTGATTATAGCTCCCGCACAAGCCTCGATTCGCGGCAACAATGATATACAAATCTTTCTGCACATCAGGAGATTGCGTGTAGCGACCAAACGCTTGAGAGGACTGCGCAACGACCACCTGAAATAAGCGCTCAATATGAGAAACGTAGGCATCAGCCTGCTGTTTAATACGCTGGGCCGCGCGTAAGCGCGAAACAGCAATCATCTTCATCGCAGTTGTAATTTTTTGCGTTGAGCGAACAGCCTCACGACGTTCTTTGATTGCCTGTAGTTGGGACATTAATCAACCTCCTCATAAGCAGTACGCGTACGGACGATAATTGCGCCAAGCTCCTCGGCCATATCGTCTGAAAGCTCACCACGATGGTTCAACTCATCAAGGAACGGCTTATGATTAGCATGACATGTTGCATGGAGTTTCGCAAGAAAACCAGGCACGCGATGCAAGTCGATTTCATCCAGATACCCACCTGTACCAGCAAAAATCTGTACCAGCTGTTCGGCCATGGACAGTGGCGCGTATTGATCTTGCTTGAGAATTTCAACCAGACGCTCGCCGCGGCGTAGAAGCTGTTGTGTTGCTGGATCAAGATCACTGGAAAACTGGGCAAATGCCTCCATCTCACGATACTGGGCAAGTTCCAGCTTCACTGAGCCTGCCACACGTTTCATCGCTTTTGTTTGTGCTGCCGACCCCACACGACTTACGGATAGACCGACATTAATGGCAGGGCGCACACCCTTGTAAAACAAATTTGCTTCGAGAAAAATTTGACCATCCGTAATCGAAATTACATTGGTAGGAATATAAGCCGAGACATCCCCTGCTTGCGTTTCAATAATAGGAAGAGCTGTTAAGGATCCCCCGCCGTGCGCATCACTCATTTTGGCTGCACGCTCCAAAAGACGGGAGTGCAAATAAAAAACATCGCCAGGATATGCCTCACGTCCAGGGGGGCGACGCAACAACAAAGACATCTCACGATAGGCGGTAGCATGCTTAGATAAATCATCATAGATAATAAGTGCATGTTGACCATTATCGCGAAAATACTCACCCATCGCGCAACCAGCATAGGGTGCTAAAAACCGCATAGCTGCAGCCTCCGATGCCGTGGCCGATACAACCGTAGTATATTTCATTGCTCCACGGTCTTCAAGAATGCTGACCAACTGTGCAATAGTAGCGCATTTTTGTCCTACTGCCACATAAACGCAGTGTATTTTTTGTTGGGGATCACCCGACTCAAAGGCTTGACGCTGATTTAAAATAGCATCAATGGCAATCGCTGTTTTTCCTGTTTGGCGATCACCGATAATCAGCTCTCGCTGACCACGACCAACCGGAACAAGTGTATCAATAGCTTTGATCCCTGTAAGAAGAGGCTCATGCACAGACTTACGAGCGATAATACCAGGGGCACTCGTTTCTACCCGGCGAAGCTCAGTTGTCTCTGCGGGCAGCGCTCCCTTGCCATCGATTGGTTCACCAAGGGCATTCACAACACGACCGAGAAGTCCTTCCCCCACAGGAACCTCTAGAATTTTCTGGGTGCGCGTCACCACATCTCCCTCAGCAACCCGAGAGGCATCACCAAATAAAACAATCCCCACATTGTCTTGTTCAAGGTTTAGCGCTAATCCCTTAATGCCTGATGCTGTCACCACCATTTCACCTGCTTGCACATGTGAAAGCCCCATCACCCGGGCAACACCATCACCTACATCAATGACCTCACCCACCTCCGCCGCATGTGTGGGGTTTGCATCACCCAGAATTTCAGATTGGATAAATTTTGTCAGTTCAACAGCTTTTTGCATTTTGAGACCTATATTTTTTGTGTTGTGAGGGTTGTTTGAATGCGTGTGCGAATGCGTCTTAATCGCCCTTGCAAGGTGGCATCAAAACGCCAATCTCCACACACAACATCAAACCCAGCGATAAGAGAGGGTACCAATTGAACCATGAACGTGGGCTTTACCCTTCGGGCCTGATGCACAAGCGTCTCTATTGCCTTGATTTGCTCAACAGACAATGGGTGAGCAGCGCGTATGACAGCGGGAAAGGTTCCGCGTGCCATACATTGACAAATATAGTACGCATAAGCAATCTGAGGCAACAACGGTGTGCGCTTGCGCAAAAGAAGCTGCAGAATGAAACGCCCCAATATGTTCTCTGCAGGAGCACTGTCGTGAGCCAAAAAAGTCCTTAGCGCACGATGCGCTTTTTTGCTGTTCACAGAACCATAGCCCACAAAAGAAGGAGCGCCAAGAATAATAGCGGCAAGGGAATCACTTCCCAAAACAAGACAGGCAAGAGCGCGTCCCACCTCTTCCTCCACAGCGCGAACTTGGGCAGCCTTGAATAATGCAACAGCATACATACGTGATCGTGCAGAAACAAACATCAAGTATGCCTCATGCGTGAGAAATAACAGGAAAAATTCTTCATCATTTGTTATTGCTAGCATATTCACATGACCTCTGCAATAAAGGGTTGTATAGAGTTGCACTGAAATGCGATTTTGTGTACAAGTGTTCAGATCGTGAAAGAGGTAATAATCAGTGTCAGATACGTACTTAGTTACAGGAGCAGCAGGGTTTATTGGATTTCACGTTTGTCAGGCACTTTTACACAATGGTCACACTGTCATTGGCCTTGATAATCTGAATGATTATTATGATCCTATCCTCAAAAGCAATCGTATTAATGCTATTGGTGATACCCCCCACTTTATATTCTATAAGCGCGATATTGCCAATCGCACAGACATGGAAACACTCACAAAAGACCATCCTGAAATCACCCATGTGGTAAATCTGGCAGCGCAAGCCAGTGTTCCCTACTCTCTTAAAAACCCTTATGCGTATATTGATGCGAATGTCTATGGACATTTAAATGTGCTTGAAATGTGTCGTACATTGCCCACCCTGAAGCACTTGGTTTATGCAAGCACATCGTCCGTGTATGGGTACAACACAAAAATGCCTTTTTCCGTTAAAGACAGAGTGGATGCGCCGATGGCCATTTATGCTGCATCAAAACGTGCGGGGGAATTAATGACTCATAGTTATAGCCATCTATACAAAATACCAGCCACGGGTCTGCGTTTTTTCACCGTGTATGGTCCTTGGGGGCGCCCGGATATGGCTGCTTATCTGTTTGCTGATGCTCTCACACACGATCGTCCCATCAAGGTTTTTAATAACGGAGATATGCGTAGAAACTTTACCTATATTGATGATATTGTTAGCGGTGTTGTTGCGTGCTTGCAAAAGCCTCCTCAATGTCCGGTTAATGGGGCGCTCCACACAATTTATAACATTGGCAATGATCGCTCCGAGGGATTAATGGACTACATTCACACACTTGAGCTGGCTTTTGGAAAAAAGGCGAAAATTGAGTTTTTACCCCTTTTGCCGGGAGACGTCAAAGAAACAGTTGCTGATATTTCTGAAAGTCAGGCGGATTTTGGATTTTCACCCCAAACTAATATTACAGAGGGGATCCCTCTCTTTGTTGAATGGTATAAATCTTATTACGGAGTTTCCTAAATGCCCCCTATATACAGCATTGCAGTGATTGGACTTGGTTATGTCGGCCTTCCTCTGGCTATTGGTCTTGCGCGCGTGCACACCGTCACAGGCTTTGACATCAATAATAGGCGGCTAGCCGAACTTCATAGGGGAACAGATTCCACAGCAGAAGTCGCCCCCGAGGATTTGCGCACATCAACTCTCACATACACTAATCAGCTGGGTGATATTAGTGGCAAAGATGTGTATATCGTCACCGTTCCCACTCCCATTACAGATAAAAACGAACCAGACCTTACACCCCTGATGAAGGCCTCCGAAACTGTGGGGAAAGCCATCAAAAAAGGAGCGATTGTTGTTTACGAAAGCACGGTTTATCCAGGCGTTACCGAAGATGTGTGCGCTCCTATTCTTGAGAAGTTTTCAGGGCTCAAAGCGGGGAAGCACTTCCACTTGGGATACTCACCAGAACGCATCAACCCTGGGGACAAAGTGCACACGGTAGCAACCATTACAAAAATTGTCGCGGGTGAAACCCCTGAAATCACAGATCTCTTGGCGGATATTTATGGGTCTATCAATAGCAATAATATTTTTAAGGCTTCCTCCATTAAAACAGCGGAGGCGGCGAAAGTTATTGAAAACGCCCAAAGAGATATCAACATTGCATTTATGAATGAGATTTGCATGATCTTTACCGAAATGGGTCTCAACACGCACGATGTGCTCGATGCAGCAAAGTCTAAATGGAATTTCTTGCCTTTTTCACCGGGACTTGTGGGAGGGCACTGTATCGGTGTTGACCCTTATTATTTAGCCCATGCAGCAAAGAACTATGGTCAGGAACCAAAGATTATTCTTTCAGGACGTGAGATTAATGAAAGCATGAGTTACTTCTTGGCATCTAAAATTCATGACGAAATTAGTAAATCCACGCCCACCCCAGCAGCTCGTATCTTGTTGTTGGGACTTACATTCAAAGAGAATGTCCCTGACTTGCGGAACACAAAGATTATTGATCTTGTACGCCACTTGCGTCAATTTGGCCATAGGCTTGAAATTCACGATCCACTTGCCGATGTAAATGAAGCAAAAGATTTGTATGATTTGGATATTCATGTTCATCTCGAGCAGTTACAGGGGTTTGATGCTGTAATTGGCGCCGTTCCTCACGCAGGCTATAAAAACTTCACATCCGCATCTTTTGAAAAACTGTTGACCCCGAACGGTGTGATTCTTGATATCAAACGCATCTGGTCCTCTCAGGTTGCATCCTCAAAAATGCGTTATTGGTCAATTTAAGGAGCGTCCATGAACTGGCTCACTGATTTTGTTCGCCCTCGTCTTAAGGCACTTATGGGGCAAAAGAACGATATACCGGAGGATCTTTGGCATAAGTGTCCTGCGTGCGAAAAGCTTATTTTTCATCGTGACCTTGAAGCCAACATACATGTGTGTCACCACTGTGATCATCATCTTCGGCTGAATGCCAAAGATAGATTGCGGTTTTTATTTGATGGTGCCACTTATACACGTATTGCACTTCCCCCCTCTTCCCTTGATCCACTGAAGTTTCGTGACTTAAAGAAATATGCCGATCGCCTCAAACAAGCGCGCACTGAAAATGATATGGATGATGCCGTTTGTGTTGCTGAGGGAAAGATTGAAGGACAAGCCCTTGTCGTAGCAGTGTTTGACTTTAATTTCATGGGTGGATCCATGGGTGTTGCCGCAGGAGAGGCTCTTGTGGTTGGTGCACAACATGCAGTCCATCGGAAGCTTCCCTACCTTGTGATCACAGCATCAGGGGGTGCACGCATGCAAGAAGGCATTCTATCACTCATGCAGATGCCACGGGCAACCATTGGTGTTTCTATGGTGAAAGATGCCGGACTTCCTTATATTACCGTTCTTACGGATCCAACAACAGGAGGGGTGTCTGCTTCATTTGCTATGCTAGGAGACATTATTATGGCTGAGCCTAAGGCATTAATTGCTTTCACGGGTGCGCGCGTAATTAAACAAACCATCCGTGCTGAACTGCCTGAAGGATTTCAGCGCTCGGAATATTTACTGGAACATGGAATGATTGATCGTGTCGTCCATCGCAAACACCTGCGTCGTGAGCTTGCAACGGTGCTAAAAGTTCTTTTACCCTAATATATAAAGATTTTATGCGGAAGGAGATTCTGGCTTCTTCTCGGATAGGGATGAGGTTTTACTCTTTTTATCTTGACAGAGTATGTCCCTTTTTTTGTCAGACTCCTCAACTCGTTTCTTTGTATCGTCATCAGGTTCTTGCATGTGTTGGGATTGCAAATCAAAGGCCCCAATTGCAACTAACATACTATTATCGTTTGCGCACTTGAGATCACTAACCCAGGGGTGCTTGGTAAAACTCTGGCGTTGGCGACGGATAGTTTTTTGTCCTTTGGTTTTATCAAGCACCTCTTCGACGCTAGGGACCACCATATAGTATGTCCCTAGCTTTAGGGCTTGTGGTTCTACAGGGGTAACATAACAAGTGCCATTTTGGCTGCGAAAAAAACCAAGCCCCATCGTTGTTTTGCTTTCACCACTTTTTGTACGGGTCACGACAGTTTGTTCTTTGTAGGTCACATAAATAGCTTTTTGCATCCACTGAACCCATGATGACAGAGTATTATCATGGATTTCCATGACTGACGGTACTTCATCACGCTGTTTTTTACCCTGGAAATAACTCCCAGACCTTAGCCACAAAGGTTTGAACTCTTGTGAGGCAGAAGGAGCACTGTGATCCTTCTTTTCTGTTTCCTCTTCTAATTGTTTTATGGGGGAACGCACAGAAACAGTTTCGGTGGAAACAGACTCTTCTGCAGGCTGGTCGCTTTCTTTCGTATCTGGTGTTGTATAAAGCTTCTCAGGCCCAGCCGCAGATACATTTTCTGCCGCATAAAGACTGGGAATAAGGCAAAAAATACTGATGATCCCATAGAAAAAATGCGTTAAAAAAACAGGGATTATCATTCTGGGTATCCGTATACAATTGCTAAAATCTCTACTTCTTTGAGGTTTTTACAATCAAATGGTGCTATCCAATCCTCACCATCTAAATCGCGCACAACGGGCCCCGGGTTCTTACGGACCTTCTGGATCAACGGCGCGCCTGAATAAGAAAAACCGGGCACAGCATTCTTCACGATGCCATCGGCTACAGAACAATTACCCTCGTCATCCTTAAAAACAGATCGATCCTCAGATAGTTTCGTATTCTGAAAATTCTTTAGAAGTGTCGTAGCAATATGGGCCTTTCCTTGGTAGGTCAGTCGATAGAGACCTGGAACTTTGTACATATCAGTTTTTGTTGTTACTTCTTTAAGATTAAGATCTTGTTTTTTATCGGACACAAAGGTTCTCCCCCCCTTAGAAATCCACAACGGATAATGGGGTTTTGCATCGGTTGCGGTTTGATGTACGGGAAAAAGAATTGCAACCTCATTGATTTTCTTCCATTTCCGGCAACCTTGACCTTTTAGGACATCCTTGAAAGCAGTTAAGTCGAGCAAGAGTCGTTTCTCATGTTGATAGGCCGCTAGTAAGGGTAGCGAATACCCAGGTTTTATCCCAGCAATCTCCGTGGGCTGAACAATACTATAGCATTTTCCCCCAGGAGATTTAAAAAGTGTGACGTAACTGGTGAATTTCTTAGCATTCGCAATCAGTACACGTCCGGCTGTTGTCCTATATTCTTTTGAGAGCACAACCGATTCAACAGAATCAAATTCATTGTTCTTGTTTAAAACATAGGTGTTTTTGCGACTTGTTTTCCAAAAAGGTTTGTGACCCTTAAACGGAGATTGTTTCTTTTTTCCTTGAGGTTTAGGTGTTTTTTGAGAGTTCCCTTGGGCTTTTTCTTCACGGACAGGTTCTGCAGCATCAACGGATGGAGGGAGGGGTGTATCCTCATCAAGCGACGATTCGGCTATCTCTTGCTTAGAGCTGTCTTCCAGATTCTCAGATCTGGCTTCAACCGCAACCTCCTCAAGTGGTTCTTCTGCATAGAGATTGTGTGTAGCATGCATGGAACCAAGAAAAAAAAGTAGGAAAAATTTATCGAGATGTTTCATTTTTATTGCGCCCCTAAAAAAATATAAAATATTCTAGCATAAAAACTATGCACCCTACAGATATACGTACCAATATTATTCTTACAAAAAAAACCACCTCCCTGAGGAGATGGTTTTTTTACTGCACTATCGTATAGTATTACTTCGTCGCTGCAACGATGCTTACGGAGTACCTTGACACACTGCAGGTTAGACCACTCGGAACATTGGAAAGCGTATAGAGCGCCTTAGAACCGGCTTTTTCAGGGTTTACTTTGCTTGCCTTAGGAACAACAGCCAGATCATAGGATGATCCAACCTTAATGGATGAAACATTTGTGCCGTTAGATAACTGAAGACACTTGCCATTAGAATCAACAAACCAAGCTGTCTTTCCCGAAACATTTTTGGCAATAGCGGATTTAATCACAAATTGCGGATTCACCGCTGAAATCTTTGTTGTGGCTGAAGCCACTGTCATCATTAGTGTTTTTGTTGCATACGGTTTTGCAGCGTACGCAACTGTTATTCCGGCTGCAATTGGCGCTGGATCAGCAGCAGCGGCGGCTTTTTTCGCAGCTTCAGCTTTAGCAGCGTCTTCAGCAGCTTTTTTCGCAGCTTCAGCTTTAGCAGCGTCTTCGGCGGCTTTTTTCGCAGCTTCAGCCTTAGCAGCTTCTTCGGCGGCTTTTTTCGCAGTCTCAGCCTTTGGGTCTGTAGTTTCCTGTGAAACAGCTGCTTTTTCAGCGGCGGCAGCGGCAGCAGCTGCGGCTGCTTCTTGCTGTTTTTTGAGTGCAAGTATAGCAGTGGCACTAGCTTCAGAAATAGAAACAGCAGCAAAAACAGTCGCTAATATTGCACCTAATGTTCGTTTGTTCATGTTTTTTCTCATAGGGTTAGGAGTTTATTACAAGAAATATAATAAACCCCATATATTAACAAATAGTTAACCAAGTTTCTTAAAGCAATAAGAGATACGAGCCATCATTGTGTGGGATTTATCCGTATGCTTTGTTGTAAAGTCAGTTGTACTATTGGTACCAAACTTTTTGCCATTACCAATATTAACGCGGTAATCGAGACTAAGTTCTAGGGTATCGTTCATTTTCATTGTGCCCCCTACGCCAGGAACAAAGGAAAAATCTGTGTAGCTGCGTTTGGCTGTACGTTGTTGATGAGTTAAACCATTAAAAGCACTACCTAAATTAGGACTAATCTGATGCTTACGGTACTCACCGCCAAGACGGATGAAGAGAGATGATGACTCGTTCACGTTCCAACCAAGCAAAAGACTGGCGCCAAATCCCAACCCAGTTTTAATTTTAGGTTCATTAAACTCTGTGTTGTTGCGTTTTACCTCAGGATCCGCTTCATTCTTATACGTATAAGGAGAGTTAGCATCAATCTCCAATCCCGCATAAAACATCTCAGAAACACCCAGACGATAACCAAGAAACACTTGGCCAGCAAATTTGTCTGAAGTCACGTCATAAATATCAGAGTTGCTTGCTCTACCGCCCAAAGAGGCCGTATATCCTCCCATTTCCGCATGGACTTTTTTCATGCCCAGCCCAAGACCACCATAAAATTTACCCGTCATAGCCGCAGAAGACCCTGTCGTAACGGCTGTTGCTACAGCCAAAAGTGTCAGAATTTTTTTCATTAATAATCTCCGTTAAAAAATAAATTTACACTTCCCTATTGTGCGTGAAATTACGGTACACACAATGGGGCTTCGATAATCAGGCTTGATTATGAAAATTTTTGACACATTTATTTTTTTTATGACACAGGAACGAGTGACAAAAAACTCGTAGAAAAAACACTTTTTTTCTTTGTTGCACAGAAGCATCACAAAAAATCATCTCTTTTGTGACAAACAGACATACGTGAGGTGGTTTTTTAATTTTTTATTAGCTATTTATTATACATAATTACATATAATATTATAATATTAATTTTAATACATTCTATGAACAAAAAAATATCACTATTGATTTGTTATTTATTTTTTTGTCCGATTAAGGCATCAGGTTGGGAAGCTCTTGCCTTCACTACTGTCGGCACACTTGTTTCAGGGGGCGTTGCACTTGCAGGATCTATATGGTCAAACCCCAATCAAGCACGAGAGCGGTGCCGATCATTGTCTTGTTGCTGGAAACGAGATCCCTATGAAAACAATCGTCTCACTGAGTTTTATCCAGACACAATGCCTCGTTTTATGATGCAACTCCTGAATAACGCTGCCAATAAACTAGAAGGCATGTGTCCCGATAGCAACAAAGAAGTGCTTGGGGATGGGCTCTCTTTTCGCACAAGGGATTATGAGTATACCATGCGTTGGTTTCGCGCAAGCGAAGACCCCGACCCCTCAGACCCCCCTGGGCCACCTGATATCTTAGCCGCAACTTTTCGGGAGATACAAGGAGCGGCGCGCCAAACAGGGCGCTTAGATGCTGATTTTTTTACATCTATTAATGAAGCACGCCATCACGGGTGGATTAATCTCCGCGTGCGGGAGGAAGGAGGAAGTAATGTCCTTTATGCCTTTATTTATACAGGTGTTAGTCCGCGTACAGGCGAACAGGATCCCTTCATTTTTCGTGTTTCACGCACCACATCTCGGGGGCATTTATCCCATAGACACGAGGGATTTCCCCACATGCACAGAAGAGGGAGCGAGCACACCTCCCTACAACTCTCAGGGGATTCGCACGCGCTTCACGAGATGCCCGCTAAAAAGGCAACACCCGGCACCAATTACGGCGCACCAAAAGATAGTCCGCCCATCATATCCAGATCCATCGATACACAAACCACGACGGATGAAGAAATGGGGATAGATTCCTCACCCGCTTCAAGAAATTCACTCTTCCGAGTAGGGTTTTTCACCGCACGCATGTTGGCACGCCTTCATGTAGAGGATTCTGGTGATGCGCAAGAAACAGCTGGTAAACCCAAATCTCCAAGAATATCAAGAGACATCGCCGCTAATGATGTAGAAAGAGATATATCCTAAGCGTCCTCACAAAGTAAGTTTTTAAAAGATTGTATGATCTTGGGGATCATCGCAACCATCTGGCTCGACCTGAGGCCAGCGATTCTCCCGCAAAAAATCACAAAAAACAGGTTCTGCTTGATGCGCAAAGACTTCAGTGATGCTTTGATCATGAGTCCAAAGAATATATCCTGTGATCGTTTTTCCGGGGTATATCTTTTCTAAAAGTGAGAAATAGCAACCCATTTGCCCAAGCATATAGGGTGGTAGTCGTTTAGGATCGCGCACAATATGTGTACTTGTTTTGTAATCAAGAAACCACACACCATGCTCATCCACACCCATGCGATCAATAACGGCCATTACCGGTTTGTTTGCGAGGACTCCTCTCACCCGCACTTCTGTCGAGTGATTGCCGGCAAAAAAGCGGGAATATTCAGGATGTTGCCAAATGCTGCTGACTTTCGCAATCTCCTCAGGGGAGGCAAGAAGGTTTTTATCTTCATCAGACACATTCGGCCATAGCTCAAACAACCGATGCAATCTAATTCCTTTTTCCCGCAAGTCCTCGGATTTACGCACCACGGCGCCAACGCCCATAGGATCTTCAGCACGCGCGATACTCCGCGTTAAAGAGGTAGGAGAAACAGCACGCGGCACAGGGCACTCCGTAACCGCTTGTCTATAAAAATGCTCCGGAATAGAAAGAGAAACACATGCTATGGCGGCGTCAAAAACATCACGCGAACTCTCCGAGGAACGCACAGGTACATTACCCACAATGAGATCATCATTTGGCAGAACAGAAACATCGGAGCACGAGCGAACACTGCTTTGAACGATGTGATACCATGAGTCTTGATAGTTAATCACACGTCCAGACTCCCATCCACACACCACAAGCATATCTTCCGCACGCGTCATCGCAACATATAGAAGACGGTAATATTCAGCCATCATCTGGGCATGGGCATGCGCAAAGGCAGCATCCAAGCGCGCAGGACGTTCCCGCCCCGAAGGCAGATAAACTAAATCCCCTTTTTCATCTAACGACAACGCTTCAACGGTTGTAGGCACACGGACAGTATCAGGTAAAATCACGATAGGTGCCTGCAGTCCCTTTGCTCCATGTACCGTCATAATGCGCACACCGCGTACATGATTGGCATGCGGACGAATAACTTCGGTATTCGCATGACGAAACCAAAGCAAGAAACCTGCCACTGTGGGGATCTCTTTGGCTTCAAATATCTCAAGCAGACTCAAAAAATCGCGTGCAGTATCATAGGCTTCATCACCCATTGCTGCTGCCATGCGCTTGATACCACCATCGACATACAAGACGCGCATAAAAAAATCAAAGGGACGGACAGTTTTCGTATCCACGATTAGCCCCCCCAACCAGGATATAGTATTTTTATGCCCAGATGCACACAACTGTTCCCACAAGCACTCTCCGGATAATGTGCGCAAACACAGCAACTCATCATCACACAACCCAACAAATGGGCTCTTCAAAACACAAGCAAGGGCTAAATCATTGCTCGGGAGATCACAAAACTCGGCTAGGTTCAATAAATCTTGTACACCTAGGTTATCGGCTAAATCATAGCGATCTTGGCCTTCCACAGGAATACTGTGTGCACGCAGATGGCGGATTAATGCGGACACAAAAGGACCACGACGCTGTACTAAAACGAGAATGTCATGCGCTTGAATAGGCCTTAACCCTGAAGGTAACAACCGCTTCTCACGTAACCATGTACCCAGTGTTTTAGTGATACGTTGGGCCAAGACTTCGGAGGAATCCTTTTTTGTCGTCGAGGAATGGCGCGGAGCATCCCACGCATCAAAGGGAATATTTGCGCAGGGAGGCGCTTTCTCCAAAGGCCATATCTCCACACGCCCAGGAGCATCAGTGCGAAAGGCAACATGAGAAACTCGGCGTAACTCACAAAGCTGAGCAGCGCGCCCAGGGTCAGCAAACACACTGTCAACAACCCGCAACACCTCGGGTGTTGATCGAAAAGATATATTAAAAGGAATATCTTGCCAGGATCTATGAGCTTCTGTAAAGGCTTGGCGGAAATAGGCGCGGTTGGAAACAAATCCAGCAGGATCTGCCCCTTGAAAGCCGTAAATAGATTGCTTAACATCTCCCACAACAAAAAATGTGCGCTTTCGGTCAGTCGTATTTCCACTAAAAAATTCATCCAGCAGACTCCGCACAAGAGTCCACTGATGGTGAGACGTAT
The DNA here is from genome assembly GCA_023898725.1 of Alphaproteobacteria bacterium. Lineage (NCBI taxonomy): Bacteria > Pseudomonadati > Pseudomonadota > Alphaproteobacteria > Alphaproteobacteria bacterium. The sequence goes on along the minus strand of CP060236.1, from coordinate 706,193 downwards.
CTTGTGCTTCATCCAAAAGCATATGATCAATTCCACCATCAAGCTTATAAAGCACCCATGGAGCCATCGCACTATTGGTAAAAAGCCGCACGGTGGTATCAATTAAATCATCATAATCCAAGACACCCTCTCGGGCCTTTAATTCTTTATAAATACGAGAGACATGGACCGCTAAAAATGAAAATGATTGGCTTATTTCATATGCTTTTGCATCCTTGCGTGCATCACAGGCCGTTTCTAGGGCTAAAATAAGTGCTGCAATGCTTTCAAGCGCCTCAGGATAACTATCCCGCAAGCGTTTCGTTAGTATTTGCTTGCGGGGTTCTCCGGATTGAGTAAAGCATAGGCTATACAACGTATCGTAAATTTTCTGCGATGATGGTGTATCCGCCAAAAGAGCGGCACACGCTGCTAAAAAGGGAGACTCTTCTAATGCTTCGCGACACGTATCAACAAGCTGTTTTAGGAGGGGAGTAACTGATGCCTTCAAGGTTTCATAGAAGGTATTATTGGTTAATTCTGGAGGGAAATTTTCCTCTTTTTCACGAGCAGATAACCACGTACGCCAACGCAAGGACATAAGCTCGCGGAGATAATCCTCAACAGTTTCTGCCGTAAAATACTGCAACATACGTGTCAGAACTGTTGTGATTTGAGGATGAGGAGACGCCAAAAGGTCATGAATAGCCTTCCCCATGAGAGAGCGGCTGGCGTGTTCATCAGCAATCTCAAACCCCGGGGTCAAGCCAGCCTCCAAGGGGAAACGTCGCAGCACCATTTGAGAAAAACCATGCAGCGTATCAATACGGACGCCTCCTGGTGTTTCCAAAACGCGGTTTAGTAATTCTTGTGCGACAGATACCATTGAGAATGGCACAGGACCCCCATTAAGAGCATGCAGTTCTCGTGTCAGAGATTTTTCATCGCTATGGGTAAAATCGCTCAAACGACGGTAAAGACGATTCGTCATTTCTGCAGCGGCCGCATTCGTAAATGTCAAACAAACAATGCGACTTGGATCAACACCAGTAAGCAACAATCGCACCAGACGATCAATTAACACTTTTGTTTTACCACTTCCTGCCGATGCGGCAACCCAGGCACTCGTTTGGGGATCGGACGCACGGGTTTGTAAGACATTTGCGTATTCGCCTAAATTCAAAGAGACTGTTGGTGTGCGCATGGATTTTATTGCCATTCCTGAATGCGTGAAAGGGCCTCATAATCATTAAAACGGGGTGCATGTGCCTCATGCGGACATGCCGGATACCCAGAAGAGGGCTCATTATAATAAGCAAGCAAACGCTCTATACCTTCCTTGGCATGCGCAAGTAAATCATTGAGGCCTTTCTCAAACCGTACAATCTGACCATTCGTTGCACCGCCCGTCAATGACCAGTACTGTAAGGAAGATACGGGCGCTTTTGGTACACGCTCAAAAGACCCAAATGAGGCGATCAGCCCCTCAACCAGAAGTTGGGGGGCAAATCCCTTATTCACATCTACCTGCGAAGGGACTCCGCCCGTTTTGTAATCTATGATGTGTAGATTGCCTGCAGCATCGATATCAATGCGATCTGCTTTTGCAATCAGCGTGCGCGTAGAACCATCCGCACAAATTAGGTTCCATTTCCCCCATACCTCCACATATGTTTGCGCCGGAAGATTTTGAAGCAAGTGTGCGATAAACCAATTATAAACTACCATAAAACGTGGCTGCCATGCACGAAAATAGTGATCGCCAACACCCTCTTCCTCACAAGCAATGCGTCCCAGTTCATTGAGACTTGAAGGCGTTGGTATAAATCTATCCTCAGAAAATCTTTTCATTGCAAGCTCAAGAGAACGATGCAAAACTGTTCCTCGTTTAGCCGCATTCGGCACATCATCAAGATTATCAAGCATACGAATCTTCAGTATTTTCTTCGCAAAGATACTATAAGGATCCGTCACAAGTGTCCCTAAATCCGTTGCGGAAAATTGCGTGGGACGTAAGGAAATCGGAGGAACTGGCGAAGGACGCCCTCCAGGCACATACCCACCACTCTGCCGAGAAAAAACCTGTTTTGCCCTTGCGGACCATGTGTGTGTGTTATCGTGGGCTGCAAAAAGTATCGCCAGTCGCGTCCACCATGGTGCCGGGATTTGTTCCTGACCGTTCACGCGTAGGCTCCGAGTGATATAAACTTCCGGATAAGCGATAGCACTCACAAAATCATGGCAGGAGAGCCCCGTGCGCTGTTCCAAGGGACTCAGCCCCACATCTGCCCTCATTCCCCGAGACATCCATGGATCGATTGTATTACCTCGCGGCCAATCCCCTTGGACCAAGCCCCCAAGAACAGCAACGTCCGCCCACATGCCCCTGGCTTCCAGGGGACCCAGAATCTGTATCCGAGGATGCCTCTCAGAATGCTGCTCACGTATCGTTTCACCATGAATGAGCGCTTGCCAAATATGGCAATAGTCCTCAAATGACACATCCCCATAAAAATTATTTGCGCACGCAAGTTCCTCCCAAATCGTCACCATGCGGGAATGGGGGGCACATATTTCTGTTGTGAGACCCCGGTGCCATAAAGAAAATACAGAAACGCAGTGTTTTTCCCGTCCGTATTTTTCGTACGTTTCAATCCACTTCTTTGCCCACTTATCAACATCTTCTGGCCAAGTGAGGGGTGATAAATCACGACCATCCCGGAGTTTACGCTCACACCCGTGATACGCGGCATGGGTTACATCGTCAAAAACACTGTATGTTTTATAGAGCCTTAGTGCCATCATTCGCACTTGATGGGCGGTTCCCGATACTTGCAAAACTTGCAACGAACAGGCCCCCTCACGCGTGACAGAAAGGGGTTTACCAGCAGAATCCGGTATGCGAATACCCCACATGCGCATCAGTGCCTGGACACGTCGGGCAAGTTGGCGGTTATGAGTTATAAAAATCCCAGTTTTCGCCGTTTTTTCAACAACATCCCGCAAAATACAACTAATCATTTGTGCTTCATGCTCTTGGTCATCCGCAATAAGCGTTGTCAAATCTGGATCATGAAACGACTGATTATCTGGGTCTTTTTGATTCTCTAGCCCCTGTGTTATTGCTAAAGAGCGGATGCGAATATTCGGTACCATACAGGGAATAACTACCGTACGTTCATGATAAGGAGAAAGGCAGCGTATTAATCGGGCCAGTGATGACAAATGATGGGTTGGTGAAAGATTTTCTGAACGGGATGCCAAATCCACAGATGCGCCCGGTGGAAGCACTACATGCCCTCTGGGGAGTTCAGCAATCGCAGTAATAAGTTTCTGGGTAACCGGCAGGCTACCGCTTGAACCGATGACAAAAATAGGCGTCTGAGGGGGTGATGCCCGCCATGCTAGAAGAAGTTCGTTCACAACGCGCACATGAAGACTGGCACGATCCATGACCTCCCGTGTCGCACACACTTTTGGCCACGCACTGTATATTCTTTTGAGAAAATCACTTGTTATCTGCCAGTGAATGGCAAAATCATCAGCAACAACTTTATCCAGATCCATAAGCTCTATACCATGGTAAGTCAGTGTTTCCATCAGTTCCGACAGATTTTTAGCCAGATTAATTGCCTGAGATAATGTACAAGCAAAGGGGTTAGTGTGTTCATCCATAATGAGCTGTGCCAACTGCAGGTGCTGCTGTATGGCCGGCAAAACGGGAGGAAAGTTTTTTACGCGCCCCGTCAGTGTTGCTAAATCAACGCATGAAAGAGCACCAAGATGATAGATACCAGGCAATATTTGGCTTGCTGAATCCCTCGTTAGTTCCGCTATCAAACGCTCCCCCAAGCGTCTCGTAGGAACAAAAACCGCAGTCTCATGCACACGCAAGGGGTCCCAGGTCCGTAAAATGCGCGCAACGTAAGCCACCATATCCACGCCAAATTCCGGGCATATAATTTTATGTGTTTCCACCACACAATCCCAAAAGCTTCTGTTTCAGCTCACAATACCTCTCTTCAAACCCCGGGGGAGGAGAAATTGTTATTTCACGCACCTCTTGATTCATTTGAAATATCACCTCCCAACAAATAGCCGGATACATGGTGTCAAGTTTCTCCGGCCACTCGACAAGTGCCAAGGCATGTGAGCGATCCTGCCATCCCAACTCTATGACATCTTCTGAGTTTTCAAGACGGTATAAATCGAAATGCATAAGAGGAAATCTTTTTCCCTCATAGGTTTGAACAAGGGTATACGTAGGGCTGGGGACGTTAAGATCATAGCCCATGATTGTGTGAATAACCGCACGGGCAAAAACAGATTTTCCCATACCAAGATCTCCCATCAGTGCGCACAGATCCCCCTGAACAAAAAAATTTGCGGTCACGCGGGCAATTGCTATCGTGTCCGCTTCTGAGGATGACAAACAAACAATCGGAGGATTTCTATCACTGGTTTTCATCGGAATTATACGTAATCAAATGAGCGCATAGTAACACCCTTTTCATCATTACAAAAAGTTTTGTGGGTCCATGTCAAGCTTGATCCGTAGGGCACGGGGAAACTTCAAGCTTTGCATCCACGTAGCGGCATACTTACTTAAGGGGAAACGAGAGGGAGCCCGAAACAAAAAGCGCCACCGGTAGTGATTGCGAATTTTTTCCAGAGGTGCCGGTGCTGGCCCTAATACCTGCACATCAGGGTGCAAAGGGATGTGATCTCGCATACGCCTTACCCACTCCGTCACCATGTCAAGAGATGTTGCCGAGACAACAACAGCCATCATGCGCCCAAACGGAGGGAGATTTCCTTGTTCTCGCTGATCGAGTTCCAAACGATAGATGGCATCTCTATCATGGGTGCATAAAGCCTGTAAAACAGGATGCTCAGGTTGATAAGATTGAATATACACATGTCCCGCTTTTTCAGCACGCCCAGCACGCCCAGCCACCTGATGAATTAATTGATAGGTTTTTTCACAGGCACGCCAATCCTCAGACATTAATCCAGCATCAGCATCGACCACACACACACAAGTAAGATTAGGAAAGTGATGTCCCTTAGCTAACATTTGCGTACCAATCAAAAGTCTAATTTTATTAGCTTCAACATCCGCAAGAAGGGCCTCCATTTCCCGAGGAGAGCGCAGGTGATCACTGGATACAACAGCAACATGCGTTCCAGGGAAATACTTGTGCACATAGGACTCAAGGCGCTCAATACCAGGACCACACGGTAGTAGAGCCTCGCTTAGGCACGACGGGCATGTCCTAAGGAGCGTTTGTAAAAATCCACAATGATGACACCGTAACGTATTGTTGGTTGTATGAAGAACAAGGCTTGTGCTGCATTGAGGGCACCCCACGCGATGACCACACGAACCGCACATCACGAGGGGAGCATAACCCCGACGATTCAAGAATAAAAATACTTGATCTTGGCGATCCAAGGTTTCCTTGATCTTTACCAAGACTTTGGGGTGAAGCCATCGCTCAGGCGTGTCACCGTCAGTACGTGCGTTACCTTGGCGCATATCAATCGTTTCAATCGAGGGAAGTGTGCTGACGCCTACACGCTCGGGCATTTTTGCATGCACATATTTCGCCTGCAGTGTATGATGATACGTTTCTAAGCTTGGCGTAGCTGTACTTAAAATCACATCTACTTGCTCAAAATGACTGCGCGCCAAAATTACATCGCGTCCATGGTAAACGGGGGATTCCTCCTGCTTATAGCTCCCATCGTGCTCTTCATCCATGACAATCAAGGAGAGATTGGCAAAGGGTAAAAGAGAACCGGAACGCGTGGCAATAACCACAAGAGGATCTCCGCGCACAACACGTGTCCACACCCGATAACGTTGAGCCGGTGTCATGCGCGAATGCCATACAACACAATCAGCGGCAAATCTCCCCTCAAACCGGGATATCCACGCAGGAGTAAGGCCAATTTCAGGCACACACACTAATACCTGCTTTCCTAAGAGCCAGGCATCATAAACATGGCGCACGTACACTTCCGTTTTTCCTGAGCCTGTGACGCCATCCAGTAAGGCTACTTTTGTACCTGCGGCAAAGCCATTTTTGATGATTTGAAAGGCATTTTCTTGAATAGCATTCAAAGTCAAAGGCTTGGTCTCAGCATCTCTCGGTATTTTTGGTTTTATTGGGCGATAGCAATGGTCAAGGTCAACTCCTCCCAGCGTTGCTTTTAAAAACTGCCCCAAAGGCACTACGTTATAAGTACTTACCCACTCCAATACTGTTAAAAAATCGGCTGTCAGTGCGTACATATATGTTGCCGAAATATTTTTAATACGCGCAGGATCGATTGTGGGATGCACACAAGAATCAATAACAACAGCAGTTACTTCCTGCCGGCCTAATGGCACACGCACAAACATCCCCCTGTGTATATCCAGATGCTCTCCCCACGCATAGTCATAAGCATCCCCGTAAGGGCCAACCGGATGAGCACGGAGATATTTGGGTGAGTGACTCGACAATAGTAAGCTCATTAATTATGATGATGCAGTATAGAGTTCTGTGAATTCCACCGTCAAGTAAGGCCCACCGTGTTTCCTTCATCTTTTGTTGAATGCTATCAATCATGGCTCACATGGCTCAAAGTCTCCAAAGGGGGCTCAAAGCACACGTGCCTCAATTATGCGTGCGATGTACACGCTTTTTTGGTTTTTCTTGCTCAACACACCAATGATACGATAACCATGGAGACTATTCGTACGCTAGAAGCCCGTGATATTCGTGCATTTTTATCTCACCGCCTGAACAACCATGTTTCTCACCGCACGCTCGCACGTAATCTTTCTGCCTTAAAATCGTTTATGCTGTATCTTGAGAGTGAACGAGGCCTCCAAACATCGGCGTTTGCGCATCTGACATTGCCTCGCATTCCCAAAAAAATGCCGCGGCCAATGACTTTTGTAAATATTACCAAAATTCTTGATGCCACAGGGATGCACACATGGGTACACGTGCGTGATCGAGCCATTTTTATGCTTTTGTATGGCTCGGGATTGCGTATCAGTGAGGCACTGGGACTTCGCATCCGCGATATTGCAGACACACTCATCATTCGGGGGAAGGGCCAAAAAGATCGTGAAGTTCCCATGCTTGCCCCATGCAGGCAAGCCATTGAGTGCTATCGTGCGCAATGTCCCTTTCCTGAGGAGTCAGAGAGACTCCTTTTTCTAGGCGCACGAGGAGGAAAACTTAGCGCAGGGGTTATTCAACAATCGCTGAGGCGCGTTCGCAGACTTTTGAATCTTCCAGATGAGGTAACGCCTCATGCTTTGCGGCATAGCTTTGCTTCACATCTGCTGGGTAATGGAGCGAACCTGCGGGAAATACAAACCCTTTTAGGTCATGCGAACCTATCAAGTACGCAACAATACGTTGATGTAAATATGGAGCAGTTAGTTAAAATACACAGCGAAGCGCACCCTCGCGAAGAAGGAATCCTGCTTTCAGAAAGCAAAAAATCTATCAAAAAGCAGTAGCAAAGATCTTATTGCGATGACGTTAAGTCAGCCTTATTTAATGGCAACACGACAGGCCCGCGACATGGTGCGCAGCGCCTGCAAACTCCCTCGGGTTGAGTATGTATCTGTTGTCAACGTTCCGCGAGAAGATTTCCCCTTAACCACAATATTCCCCGACGTCTTAGCAATAGCTAAGGCTACTTTCTTATCTGTTGTAGCCTGTGAAATCCATGCTGTTTCTCCTTGAACGAGGTCAAATGCATAGCTTTTTTGTTGCGCTATAAGAGTCATCTTATGGCCACTATGGATGGTATACCCCGCGTCAATGCTTACTGAGAAATAACTGTTAAGATAGGGGCGATGAGTGACAATAATGAACGCAGGACCACGCACTTTATACTTACCTTCTGCTTTCGTCGCAGATGATGTCATATAGCAGATGGGTTTTCCCTCTTCGGTTGCTTTAAAGACATCCCACGCGCCAAATCTTCCTAGACGTGTCGGGCTTTCAGCCAAAACAGGGGATAAAAAAGCACTGAGAGCAAAAGAGAGACAGAGATATTTTTTCACGGACTATACTAGATTATCTGGATACTACTTTATCATAAGATCTGGAAAAACTAAATGAAAGATACGCATCTGAAGAGCAGATAACCCTGTTTTTTTTACAGCACTTACAGCAAGGACCTCAGGGGCGCAGGTAAAATGATCCTCTACAGACTTCTGTGTCTCCAGCTGACGACTCTCCACCTCATCGGAGGATATTTTATCTGTCTTGGTCAAAACAACCTGAAAAGGTGTCGCTGACGCGTGTAAAATATTAAATAAATCAAAGTCTATCGGCTTTAGCCCATGACGAGCATCCACCAAAACAAAGAGCATCCGCATCCCCCGACGCGTTGTCACATAGGTGGTCATGTCTTTCTGCCAAGCATGCTTTAGTTTTATAGGCACACTCGCAAAGCCATAGCCCGGCAAATCTACAAAGAGGGCCAGTCCACCCAAATTAAAAAAGTTTATTTCTTGGGTACGGCCGGGTGTGCGTGATGTTCGCGCCAAGTTTTTACGATTAAAAAGAGCATTAATAAGTGACGACTTACCCACATTTGAACGCCCAACAAATGCTATCTCGGGCAAATCAGGCAGCTTGAGAACCGATGGATCGCCACTTCCCCCAACAAAATCACAGGATTTTACAAATAACTGCCGAGGGGTAATAGACTTCACGTTATTTCTTCTTCGGAGACTTTGGCTTGTGAGAAATTATTTGACCTTTGTCCCCATTTTCTGCTGCATACGTTCGTAAACCAAGTCCCTTGTTTTGGTTCATAATATACCACTGCTGTGCAATTGTCAGAATATTGTTCCACGCCCAGTAAATCACCAAGCCCACAGGAAACTGTGCCAACATATAGGTAAACATTACCGGCATAATCATAAACATTTTTTCTTGAATAGGATCTGTCGGTGCAGGATTCATGCGTTGCTGAAGCACCATCGTCAGCCCCATGATCAAGGGCCACAAACCCATCATCAAAAAACTGGGGGGGGTCCATGGGATCAAGCCAAAGAGCGTAAAGATATTTGTAGGATCAGGCGCTGATAAATCACTTACCCATCCCCAAAACGGCGCATGACGCATCTCAATAGATATAAACAATACCTTGTATAGGGCAAAGAAAAAAGGAATTTGCACAACCATCGGCAAACAGCCACCCATAGGATTTACACCTTCACGCTTATAAAGGGCCATCATTTCTTGATTCAGGGCCATCTTATCGTTGGCGTAAGTTTCCTTAAGCTTCTCCAGTTTTGGCTGTAATGCCTTCATTCGGGACATAGACCGGTAGGATTTGTTTGCAAGAGGCAAGAAAATAAGTTTGAGAATAACCGTGAGGGCAAGAATTGCCACGCCAAAATTTCCAAGGATTTTTTGGAGAAAGCTCAATAAATGGAAGATGGGTTTTGTAATAAAGTAGAACCAACCAAAGTCAACCGCCAGATCAAAGTGCTCAATACCCAAAAGTTCTTCATAACTGTCTAGCACATTAAGTTCTTTGGGGCCTACAAAAGCATGCGTAGTGGTTGTTACGGTTCCCCCCGGCTTCACAGCAAGGGCATTGCTTACGGTATCTACTTGGTAGCGGACGTCACTCTCATTGCGTGTATGTCGAAATGTTACAGGTTGATCGGTTTTAGGATCAGCAATAATAGATGTTAGCCAGTATTTATCCGTAAAACCAAACCATCCCGCTTGCGTCCGGAACTCCAGCCTTCCCTTCTCTTGGATGTCAGCATACTTAAGTTCCTGAAGTTTTCCCCCAACATAACCAATTAGCCCCTCATGTACCGCCATATAATTCGATACATCAGGAGTTCCATGGCGGCTTATCAGTGCATATTGCTGGATGTTTACATTAGTATTGCCGGTATTGTGAACACTGTCCTGCACAGTAAACAGATACTTATCATCAACACTGATTGTCCGGGTGAATACAATCCCGGTGCTGTTTTGCCAGGTCAGAACAAGAGGATTTCCGGGTGAAAGGTTTTGTGACTGTGCACGCCACGGGGTGTGCTCATTCGGCACTTCCTGCGTACGATCCGTGCTCAACCAACCAATGTCAATATAATACGCACCGGTACTGCGTTGGGGATTCAAAACACGAACCTTAGGATCATCTTGATTAACGTTTGCTTTGTATTTTTCCAACGTTATATCATCAAGACGTGTACCCACGAGACGCAGGGTTCCCGAAAAGGTCGGTGATGAAATAGCAATACGAGGACTTTGTTTCAGAACATCTTCTCGCGACACAGAGGTTGAGAGATCAGCATGAGACCGCAGAGTATCTTCATTGGTAAAAGAACCAGAAGATTTTTTAGCAGACGGAACATCTTCCGAAAGCACTTTCGATGCTTCTGATGCACTTGAGACTGTTTTGATCGGCGTCGTATCAAAAAAAACATTCCACCCGAACAGCACAACCATGCTAATTACAAGCGTTAGGATTAAATTTTTGCTATCATCACTATTCATTGCTTATTCTCGCTTGTGTTACACACTGATTCTCTTACTTTTTAGAAAGAGAATCCTCATTTTGATCATTGGTTGTACCCCAGGGATGGCATTTGCTCAAGCGTTTTAATGCCATCCCCCCTCCTTTAAGAAGGCCATTCTTCAGAATCATTTCATAGGCATAGGTTGAACATGTTGGTTCAAACCGACACTGACGGCCAATGAAATAAGAAAACGTTAGTTGATACAAACGAATTAAAACCAACATTATGGCCGTAAAAAGTTTCATCGCGCACCAACCCTCACGCAAAGGTCCTGGATTCCTTTCTCTAGCGACTCTACAAGTTCACAAAAGGGTGCCTGAGTACACCGTGCATTTCCAATTACAACAATATCAACACAGCAGTCTAATGAAAGCTTTTGCCTATGCAGCGTAGCGCGGCACGCTTCTTTTAAGCGTCTCTTAATACGGTTACGTACAACGGCTCCGCCATTTTTGCGTGTTACAATAAAGCCAAATCTGATCTGTGCTTTTTGCTGATTCGTCATATCGTCTAACAAAGAGGGATCTGCAGGAGTACAAACACCCTGCAGCAAGAAATAGCGGCAAAAAAACCTGTTACCACTATGAGAAACATACTGGTACTGAGGCCTTTTGCGAATGCGTCCAAATGATACCAAGGAAATTCTTTAGATAGTCAAAAAATCTGAAGGGCAGACAGAAAGTCTGCCACGTATAATAACTCAGGAAAACAACGAAAAGATCAGGTTATGCACTTAAGCGCTTGCGACCTTTTTGACGGCGACGGGCAATAAGATTGCGACCATCAGGTGTTGCCATGCGTGAACGAAACCCGTGGCGACGTGCACGAACAAGCCGACTTGGTTGGAACGTACGTTTCATCAAACAATCCTTACATTAAAAAACAATTTAGTACTCTATAAGTGCTCTTTAGGGGTAAGTCAACAGTTCCCACAAAAAAACACATAACCCTTACTAAGAAAAATGACTGATTTACACGCCCGTGCATAGATATCACGAGACATTACGCGCGCACTTAGAAAGCCACGACACGTGAACGGCCTGTGCTGTAAATATAAAGAAGCACGCGTTGACCGGCAGCAATTGGATTGTCCTTTCCTTGAACGACTGTTTTCAAGCGTCCATCTGTCAGGCGCACCACATACTCCAAGCCTTCCTGCGTCGTAAGGGCATCTTCTGCTAAGGCACCAAGACCTGCACCAAGTAGCCCTCCGCCGACTGTGGCTGCAATATTCCCTCTACCTTTACCAAACTGATGGCCCAAAACACCGCCCGTAAGGCCACCTATGGCCATGCCTGTTGCGTTTTCTCCCAATTTCTCAGCGCCCTTTACAGTTACAGATCGAACCTTTAGGATTGTTCCCTCCAGTGTTTCTGCAACACTACCAACCGAACTCTCAGAGTACATCGATGAGCTGATATTACGGGCACACCCACCCACCACAAGAGCGGATATTACCAACCCTGGAACAAGAAAACCTACGGATATTATTTTTTTCATAAAGAGCGACTTTCTTAAAATTTTTGTACTGCTTCAAATAAGCGTACAGTATTTTAGAAAAAAAGTGAAGATATGAAATTTTAGTGGTGGGCCCGGTAGGACTCGAACCTACGACAACACCGTTATGAGCGGTGGGTTCTAACCAACTGAACTACAGGCCCTTATGATCCTTGAAACATAACCGATTCTTAAAAAAACTCAAGCCCTTATAACAAGAGTAGGTATTTTTCGTTAGGGTTTCCAAAGGATTTTGATGTGTACTCACAAAAAAACCTGATCGCATGGACCAGGTTTATACTTTTTTGAAATCTTCTATTGGGCGTAAAAAAATATTCCTCAGCACGAATGACTAGCGTGAGTAAAACTCAATGATCAGGTTAGGTTCCATTTGCACAGGATAAGGAACATCGTCCAACAAAGGATCACGTGTAAACTTTCCTGTGAAGGACTTCGCATCCACATCAATGTAGTCTGGAATATCTCGCTCTGGTGATTGTTGGGCTGTTAGCACCACAACATTCGTGCGCATGGTATCACGCAACTCCACAACGTCGCCTAAACGCAGGCGATAGGAAGGAATATTTACACGCTGACCGTTGACCGTAATGTGACCGTGATTCACAATCTGCCGGGCAGAAAAAACAGTAGGAGACCACTTGGCTCTATACACAAAGGCATCCAGGCGGTGCTCAAGAAAGCTGATGAGATTCTCGCCCGTGTCACCTTTAGCGCGAGCGGCGCGCTCATAGGTATTGCGAAATTGACGCTCATTCAAGTTTCCATAGTAACCCTTAAGTTTTTGCTTAGCCATAAGCTGAATACCATACTCTGATGCCTTGTGAGGTTTTGCGGAATGCTGGCCGGGGCGGGCATTGCGTTTATTAATGGGGCTTTTTGCTCTTCCCCACAGGTTCACGCGCAATCTACGATCAATCTTGTGCTTTGCTTCGATCCTTTTGGACATGTGTTTCCTTAAATTTCTGCGTAATTATAAGAGTTATATTCCTTTATCGTAATTCCAAATGCAGTGTCAATGATTTTGTTCCAAGAATCACCTTTTTACCCCAAGACTTTAACAATCCCAATCTGGTGACGACCCTGCTACCCAAATCGTTTGCCCGAAGGCGGATCTACCCCATATTGCTGCACGCTTCTATATATGATATTTTATTAGCATAAAAATTTTGTATTGCCTTATGCCTATCGTCAAAAAATATTCTTACCCTTTTACATACAGGGGAAACATTGTTCTTTTTATTCTATTCTTGTTTACCTTTCCCCCTGTTGCTCTTATCCTGGCTGTGAAAAATCTTGGTTTAAACTTCAACGATATCACACTTACTCTTGAGTACCGCGGATCCATGGGGTGGCTCTTATTTTGGTCGGTACTTTTTTTCCCATTTGCCATTATCCTTATATTGCTCAAGGGCGTAGATTTAGTAGAGGAACATTATTGATTATGCCAACACGCAAGCTTTCAGGAAGCCTTACCAGAGAGACGACAGACCAGGACTTTTGGCCAGGGTTTGTTGATGCGCTTTCCTCTGTGCTTCTTGTCGTGATCTTTACACTTATTGTTTTCGTTGTAGGCCAAACACACCTAAGTCTTCGCGTAAGCGACCAAAAAACCCAACTCAATGAGACGAATCAAAAGCTCACCCGTGAAACAATTGATAAGAAAAAACTATGGGCGCAATTATCAGCCGCCAACTTTAATTCTCACGCGATGAAACAGGCACTTTTACAGTCATTAAATAGGGAGATGTCTCTTACACAAACCATAGATACCTTAAAGATACAAAATGTCGCACATGCGCAAACTCTTACAGAAAAAGAGCAGGTCATTCAAAATCTTGAGCATATGGTAACTGAGCTAACAGCAAAAACACGCAACCTCAAAGAGGAGTCACAAAGCCTCCAAATGAAACTGTCTGAGGTCAATGCTCTGGTATCAATGGCACAAAAGCGCTCGGATTTTTTAATGCAGGTTTCAAAAAAATTAGAAAAAATCAAAGGCATTCGCCAACATGACGATCGGTTTGTGTTCGACTCAAACCTTCTCTTCAAGACTGCTTCTGCCAAACTTACCCCCGCCGGTATGGCCAAAATTAAAGATCTGGCAAGCATTGTTCAAACCATTCTCTTGGAGCTACCGAATGCTATTCCCTGGATTGTACGCGTCGACGGACATACAGATACTGTTCCAATCAACAATATCCGCTTTAAATCCAACTGGGAGCTTTCCTTTGCTCGCGCAATGTCTGTTGTAGCGGTACTTGAAAAACAAGGAATTCCTGCTGGACGCCTTGCTGCAGCTGGGTTTGGTGAACACCACCCCGTTCAAGACAAAGCCAACTGTTATGAAAACAGGCGAATTGAGATTCGTATTGATAGCCTATAAAACGAATAATAGTTACTCTTTTTTGCTAAAGGTTAAGTAAGAATTTATTTTTATCTACACTTTATAAACTATTCCTTAGGAATTAGGCTCTACACTCTAAAGTATCCAAAATTGGATCGAGGAATGTATAGATATTTAAAATTTATGTCTCTTTTTGCATGTGTGGTAAGCCTCACCGCTTCCGTGCACGCCACATCAGAGAGTGGTGATACAATCAAGAAAATTCTTGATATCTTTACGGGTAAATCTGACACCCCTGCGGCTCCTGTGCCTACTCCCGCTGTGCCTGCTCCTGCTGCAGCTGTCACTAAAGAAGCGACAAAAAAACCAGAGGATAAGACTCCAGAGAAAGAAAAAACTCCGGCAAAAAAAGAAGAGGTTCAGAAAGAAAAGCCAGTCACTGCTGTAAAAAAGAGTACTGACGTACAACCAACAGTACCCCCCAAGACAGACTTTTCAAGCATTGATGACCCCACCATCAGGGCCTGTGCAGAGCAATACAACACAAAAGTAACAGCCTGCGCTAACGATTCAAATTGCACGTTAGAAGCACGCCACACACTCAAAGGGTGTATCAGACCAGCTATTGCCCGCAATCATCTTTATGCATACATCGCAATGTTTAATAAGGCAGATGACCTATTTCGAAAAGCGGGATTCTATCGTGAGTGTGCCGATACATTTTCCCAGCTACGCCCTCAGTGTAACGGAAATAAGGGATGTGAGGAGGTTCTGTACTACTCTTTACATAAAAACTGCGGAAAACGGTTTTTTCATAAAGGCTATGTCCAAAAACGCTCCTCAACTGTTGAGGACCTTGTGATCAATACCCAGGGATCAAAGCAAAAGGCCGTGGGGACATCTGATAATGTCTCTGCCAAAAAAACAACTCCAGATACAGAAAAAGCTGTTGAAGAAGAGACAGAAGTTGTTCTTGAAGCAGAAGATGATTCTAGTAAAGTCCCTACCGAGACCCCTGAGGCCCAAAAAGCCACAAAAGAAGGATCCTGATGATGATAAATACTCACATAAACAAGGGTTTTATTCTTGGTCTGGGGTTCTGTTTCAGTCTTCTCTCGACCGCACCTGTTGTTGCGGTAACAGACCTTCCGACAGTCAGCGTTGATGACGTAGAAAGTAAAATTGCTGAAATTGAAAATACCTCTCAAGAAGCAATTAGCACAGTCACAAATGAGCAACTAAAAAATCTTTACAAAAAAGCACAGTCTCTTGATGAAGCAGCAATGGCTCTCAATGACTGTCGCAATGTTAGTGATATTACATCTGAGTGTGAAGGAAACTCTGCCTGTAAAGACATAATTTGGGATATTACAAAACGGTGTGTTTCAAGATATCCTGAAACAAAAACAGACACTAACTTCAGTGAGTGGTTGAAAGACCGACTGCAGCGGTTGCTCCGAGAGGTGCATGATAATGACCAAAAAATAGCGTATCTCAATGGTGACATCAATCGCGCACAAGCTATTTCAGCAAAAGCGCTTTCTGATATTGCAACTTACGATGCCGAGGGAAGCAAAATCATGCTTAATATGACCAAGCTTGATAACCAAGTCACACAAGAAAAAATTGATGAGCTGCGCAGCCAAAATGAAGAGCTGAGAACAGAGGCCGATGAAAAACCTTCCTCATCAGCACCAACAAACGACACCTCTCTGTCACAGTAGCGCTCTTCGTAACCCCTGTATAGGCCTTCTATAGCAATAGATTCTTAATCTTTTTTTGTTAAAATTTGAAATAGTTCTAACGAGTAAAAAATACGCATGCGCACCATTGCCACGCTCTCCGTTTTTTTTCTGATCTTTTCGCCACTCCTATCAGTCGGTGCGCGCGAACAGCCATCATCAGACTTGCCCAAGCAACAAGAGTACTTGGCGCTTCTTGCCGAAGTTGGTTATGAAAACACAGATGAATTAGAATTTACTGCATCCTCATCAAACGCTAAAGGGAACCACACCACGCCAGGACCAGAGAGCCTTTCCGAAGCAAAAATTGCCCGACTTGAAGCCAACAGTAAGGCCCTACAAGAATTTTTGGCATCTGTGGGAACACGTATGGAAAAAGAAAACAAAGAAACCCGCGATAATCTTAAAAAAGTCCATGACGAAAATAAAAAGATGAATGAAGAGCTGCACCAAAAGATTGCCTCTCTGGATGATAAAGAAAAAGCCATCGAAGCCCGTCAAGTAAAGCTTGAAAAGGCCGTCACCACTCAACTACAGTCAACAACAGAAGGGGGATCTGCACCAGAGGTCACAAGAAAGCACAAAGATTCGCTGGAAAAGATTAAAAAAGAATATGCCTTGAAATCAAAAGCAATAGAAGAGCGGGAAAAAGCTTTTCTTGAGAAACAGCAACGCGATATGCGTCAAGAAATTGAACGAGCTGTGGCCGATTTGAAAAAACAGCTTGCATCTAACTATGAATCTCAGCTGGCGAAATCAAAGATGAGCTGTGAGAAAAAGATTAAGAAAGCTGTTGAAGAGGCCCGAAAAGCCGAAAAACTCACATGCCATGAAAAAGTAATTCCTGCAGCTATTAAAGAAACGGTGAGCAAAAAAGAAGCACTGCGCACACAAGCTGAAGTGGAAGAGAAGCTCAAAATTTCTGAGCAGAAACGTCAAGGCATGGTACTATACGGAAACTTTAAAGGTGTTCGTAAAGAGAGTGAGTGTATCAGTCGTTATAGACTGCACTTCTGGAGTTGCAAATCCAAAAACGATAGCGGGTGCTGGAAACAACTCTTCAAAGAATTCCACAACTGTCTCAAAGTCACCGTTCCTGAGGGAAAAGAGTATAACACTGAGTCTACAAAAATTTTAGCCAAGGAAAAATCTCATGCACAATAATCGCTTTATTCCTCTACTTGCTTCTTATCTGAGACTTTTGTTATGTGTGTCACCCTGTATCGCTGTTGATATACCTGGAACCCCTACAGCTGATCCTGTAAAATCTGCGGAGGCCCAAAAGTTGAAAGCAGAAGCCGATCACATGGAAATGGAAACACTAAGCAAACAAACTGATACAGCCAGTATGTTGCTGAAGAAGTCACAGCATGAATTAGCAACCAAACGTACAGAAGCACACGCAGCACGTCGCAAAGCGGCAAAAGATATAGGTATTGCACAAAAAAAACATCAGAAGTTGCGCGCTATTCGTGCAAAGTTTGAGGAACGGGCAAAACAAAGAGAAAAAGATCTGGAAGACCGTGAGAAAGCCTCCCAACAGAAGCTCATCGATCAAGAAGCACGAAAAGTGATCGATAGTGAACGCAAGTCAGTGATTACAGAGATTTTGAGTGAGCTTCTTGATGTACGCAATATTCAAAGAGATGCCTCCGAGACTACAGACCTTGAAAAGCTTCAGGCAATGCTCAAAAAAAGTGAAGAAAGGCTTAATAATGCTCAGACCATTCATGCAAAATGGCGTGCCCAATATTCGGAACCCCTTCCCCAAGCAGAAGAAGTTCTCAAAGATTTAGGTGCTGCAGTTGGTACCATCAAAGAATTCGTTCAAAAAGCAACTGTTTCGGGATTACCAGACCAGTCTGCAAAAATTAATGCTGAGAAATGACAAGAGAAGAGAGACCGCTGATGATAAATATATGGACACACAGTTGCTTGATTGCACTCATAGCCTTAACTTTTTCACACGCATTTGCCCAGCCAGTTACAGCGGAGAAAGCCTCTACTCCTCAAAAAACTTCCACAGATGTCTCTGCTGACAAAAAAGACTTAGAGAAGATCAAGGCACAAATCACACAGACACCTCCTCTTAAAGAGCCCATTTCAGCCGCAGCTTTTCTTGATACCCAAGAAATTCCCCTCGCAACAGAAGAAGAGCTACGCAAACGTCGTTCAATGCTCATTGCCAAAAACACAGAACTCAAGCGCAAGGAGTTTCTTGCGCGGGCTCAAATAACTGTGCTCAAGGAGGACCCTTCTTTGTCACAACTTCCTGCCTACAGCACTGAAGGCGAATCTGTCACACAAACAACAGAAAAACCTGACTAGTTGGTTACCTCACCCAGACCGAAAAGATTGCGCGCAAAGGCATCTGCGCTCATTGCTTGGAGGGCATCAGCTGATTCACCCACGCCTATGAAATGTACACACAGTTGCTTTGTGTGCACAACATTAAGCAGCACACCTCCTTTGGCCGTTCCGTCTAGTTTTGTCATAATAATGCCTGTGAGAGGAATATACTCTTGAAAGGTGGTGACCTGCTGTAGGACGTTTTGCCCGCTCGTTGCATCAAGAACCATAACGCAATGAATATGCTTTGCATCTACCAGTTTACGGGTCACAGCGATAACTTTAGACAGTTCTTCCATCAGATTTTTCTTTGTGTGTAAACGTCCGGCTGTGTCAACAACGACAAGGTTATCTCCTGTGGTTTTGGCTGTGACTATTTCTTGGTAGGCAAGCGCCGCGGCATCGGCACCATCGACCCCTGAGGCAATTGGAATATCCGCCTTCTCACACCAAGCCCGTAATTGATTAACCGCTGCAGCACGAAAAGTATCACCGGCAACAACCCGGATAGTTCTCCCCTGTTTTTTCAAATATGGAAGAAGTTTTCCAATAGTCGTTGTTTTTCCTGCTCCGTTAATACCCACTACAATTAAAACATCAGGATCTGTACCACCAGGTTCATTACTCCACGCAATTGGTTTTGCATAAGGCTCCAGTTTTTCAGCCACATGCTCAGCCAGGAACCCCCGCACCTCATCAGCAGTAATCTCTTTTGCAAAACGTTTGCTGCGCAGGTAACCACACAAGTCTCCCGCAACTTGTGGGCCCATATCTGTTGTGATTAAATACTCCTCTAGTGCTGTTAAGGTATCATCATCCAGCTTTGTTTTTGTAACAATATCTGAGATGCCCCGCGTAATTGTTGTTGTCGTTTTTGTAAAACCTTCTTTAAGTTTCTGCAACCAACTCATTTTATACCTTTCGTGATCCTGTATGTGAAACAAGCAACGTATTGCCGCTTATGTCATAGGGCTTAGCAATAATGAGCTCTCCAGGAGTGACATCCTCACGGAACGAAACTTTAATATAGTCCTCCGTGTAGCCCTGATTACGTTTTTCACAAAGAACACGCAACGAATCTCCTGAGCGGAGCTTCTCGTAGACGTAGGAGGCAAGCTTAGACGCACCCAATGTCCGTAACTGACCCGTGCGGTCCTTAATGACGCGCCGATCCAGCTGTGGCATGCGCGCAGCCGGAGTGCCCGCCTTCGGAGAAAACGAGAACGCATGGATATGTGTAATATCGCATTCCTCAATAATGGACAGTGAGTCAGCAAACTGCTGATCCGTCTCTGTAGGAAAACCAGCGATGATGTCTGCACCAAAAACAGCATCAGGGCGTAACGCACGCACACGGGCACAAAAAGCAACAATGTGATGACGCGCGTGACGACGCTTCATCCGTTGCAAAATCATATCATTTCCGGATTGTAAACTAATATGAAAGTGCGGCATAATCCGTTGTGACTGGCCCAGAACCCCATACAGGTCTTCATCCACCTCGACAGGATCCAATGAAGATAGACGCAGCCGAGGAAGATCAGGAATATGTCTCAGCATGCGGGCGACAAGCATTCCTAACGTTGGTTTCCCAGGAAGATCAGAACCATAATCCGTAATATCAACACCGGTCAAAATAACTTCTTTTATTCCGGCATCTACACGTTCACGGACATGACGAATGAGCTGTGCGAGAGGAATACTCCGATTGTTTCCCCTGCCAAAAGGAATAGTGCAAAATGTACACCTATGGTTGCATCCATTTTGTATTTGCACAAATGCTCGTGACCTTTCCGTACACCCTTCTGTCATGGACGCGAGCAGGGGATAGGTATTTTTTTTTATCTCCATGATATTGCCAACATCAATGCCTGCACCATGTGATGCATAACTTTCAGGCAGCATTTTCTCGTGATTACCCAGAACGCGCGTGACCCCAGGAAGACTTCCATACGTCAAGGGACTAATTTGTGCCGCACACCCCGTTACAATAATCTTGTGATCCGGATGCTCAAGGTTCAGTTTTCGAATAGCTTGCTTTGCCTGGCGCTCGGCTTCATTTGTTACGGCACATGTGTTGATAATAATGGTTTTCTCCAGTTTATGCGCATGGGCATGAGATGCCATAACTTGAGACTCAACAGTATTCAAGCGACACCCAAAAGTCACAACTTTTATCTGTGTTTGCGGGACATTGGTTCCCATTATTCATGAACTCCTCGCATGATATTCACCTCCATCTAGATAAATACCATCGAATACATAACAAACTGCCCCTATCATCTCAAGCTGATTATTTTCTTTCACAGATATACGCAGCTCTCCACCATCAAGGGAAAGAATAACTTCTGTATCGCAGTATCCCTGTTGCGCTCCCACAAAGACACTGGCGCATGCCCCTGTCCCACACGCCTGGGTGATACACTCCGCTCCTCGTTCATAAACACGCATGCGTCCGTGTGTAGCATCGAAAAATTTCACAAACTCAACATTAATCCCTGAAGGAAAGTTTGGGTGGGAACTATTTAACCACCGTCCATAAGCAATCAACGTCTCGTCGTCAGGAAGAGAATCCACCACGTGTATCATGTGAAAATTACCCGTTTGGACAAAAACAAGACTGTAAAGAGAAGGAAGGGACACAGGAGATTGGGTATAATCATAGCTGCCAACCCCCTGCACAGCGGAGAAACCAACAATCGGGGCAGGAATTGTTACAGAAACAGCCTCAACACTGTGCACCCGACAGGATACTCCGCCTCCCGGTGTATGAATCATAACGTTAGTCTGTTGAAATTTTTGTGCATAGAGGTACGCTAAACACCGCGTTGCATTCCCACATGCCTTGGCTATAGTGCCATCACGATTAAAAATGTGCATTTTGGCCACTGTTACACTACTGAAATCTTCAACCCAAATCAACTGGTCGGCACCAATACCACGCATGCGATCAGACATGCGAATAATGGTTTCACGATCAGGTGCCTGCGGTAAGAAAGACGACTGAAAAACAAAAATAAAGTCATTTCCAAGGCCATGCATTTTTATAAAGGGAATTCCCCTATGATTTTTCTTCATTATAAAAAGTAAAACTTTCTTGGTGTTTTGAAATCAAAGAATAGAATTTTCCTTTGAGTTTCCGTAATTTCTCTTATAGTATCACTTTATGTCTGATCCCTTACACCAATTTTTGATTCAGGTAATCTACCCCATTAGCTTTTGGGGTGTAGATATATCCTTCACGAATGCGAGCCTTTTTATGCTTATCGGGGTAAGTCTCATCCTGGGCGTCTTGATTACAGGGCTATCCTCAGCGGCTGTAACGTCACCATCTCTTTTTCAGTATGTTGTCGAAGCAATTCTCGGATTTGCAAAGAACCTCACAGACGATATCATAGGGGCGCAAAGCACACGCCTTGCTCCTCTTGTTTTTGGTTTTTTCTTTTTTATTGCAACGATTAATCTTCTGGGTATTGTCCCTTTTTCCTACACGGTCACCAGCCAATTTGTCGTCACACTTGCGCTGGCTATCTTCATGTTTATTGTAGCGACAGGCTTGGGACTTATGCGGCATGGATTCAGGTTTTTCAAACGCTTTATGCCAAGTGGTGTCCCCCTTGTGATTGCTCCCATTATTATTCCCATTGAAGTTATTTCCTATATGTTTCGGCCCATTAGCCTTGGGGTTCGCCTTTTTGCAAACATGTTTGCTGGACACATTGTTTTAAAAATTTTTGCAGGATTTTCTGTAGGCTTAGGGCTTGTTGGCATTATTCCCATGTTTTTCAACGTATTGTTTATGTTATTCGAGATTTTTGTGGCATGCTTGCAGGCATATATCTTTACTATTCTTTCGTGTGTATACATTCATGACGCAAGAGAGATGCATTAAGACCTAGCAATTAAAGTAGAAAATTTAATAAGGAGATTAACATGGACGCATCATCAGCAAAGTTTATTGGCGCAGGCATTGCAATGTTTGCCGCCCTCGGGGCAGGTATTGGCCTTGGCAATATTTTTGCCGCTTGGTTGGGAGCATTATCACGAAACCCCAGTGCTGAAAAAAAATATGCAACCATTGGATATGTTGGGGCTGGTCTTGTTGAGGTGGTGGCTCTATTGGCATTCGTTTTGGCAATCATGATCTTGCGGTAAGACACGAGAACACCCATGCCACAACTGGATATTAGTACCTACTCCTCACAATTGTTTTGGTTATTCGTCAGTCTGCTAGTACTCGTTGTTACCCTGCATCGTGTTGTGATACCGCAATACATTACACTTATCCAAACCCGTAAAAACACGATTAATGCAAAAATATACGACATAGAGAAAATTGAGGCTAGCAATCACACACGTGCTGCAGCTATTGCAGAGATCACACGGCAGTCAAAGGAGGCACTACGGAAGCTTCTTTCTCACGAACGCCACGCCCTTAGTCAAGAAAACATCTCGGCGCGGGCTGCAATCTTTGCGCACGAACGCAAACGCCTGCGGTTTGAGATGAAAAAGATTGGCAATGAAGCGCTAGCTATGGATAAAAATCTCAGCGGCGTACGGGATGATATTCATAAACATATCTGTAAATCTTGGATTACAGGCGCATGATTCCTATT
This sequence comes from Alphaproteobacteria bacterium, assembly GCA_023898725.1. Classification (NCBI taxonomy): domain Bacteria; kingdom Pseudomonadati; phylum Pseudomonadota; class Alphaproteobacteria; species Alphaproteobacteria bacterium. Next base: position 683,075 of record CP060236.1, on the reverse strand, counting down.
TACGATTCTTTCATGATCTCTGCACAACAAAAGCCTGAATTTTGGATTGTCTGCTCTTTTATAGTTACGTGCCTGTTTTTGTGGCGCACAGCCTGGCCATGGGTGCGCAAGGGGGTTACAAACCAGCAATCCGCACTAGCAGAAACATTTCAAACACTCACTGAGAGAAAAAACAATGCCCGCGCGCATACAGACACACTGGCACAAAAGCAGGCGGAAGTTCAAAAGATCATCGATCGCAAAGACGCAGAAACGCGAATGATAATTGATCATATGCGAACACATAACATTGCCCAACGAGCCCATTGGCAGAAACACACCATTGCATCTATCGATCGCACACTCGATCGCGAGCGTCGTATAGTTGCTATAGCGGGCACCGATAAGCTGATTGAAGAACTGACTTCGGTACTTACGAATGATTCCAAAGAGACGCTCGATTTTCAAAAAAAATACACACACGCCATGATCACGCACATGAGAAAAGAACTGAAAAATAGGGACAAGCATGAAAAAGGTGAAGGCTCGACACGACCTAGCGCGTGACGTTACGGGTGCTTTCTTTCGAATCTCGCCGGATTAGCGCCTTGACTACCCACACCGAGCCTTCTCCCCTTATCTAGCCTGTCCGCAAGTATAATTCAAGTCTTATATATAAAGAAACAGTCTTCTTAGCACGTGTACAGCTGTGGTGTTTTTTATCCAATTTCTACAGAAAAATCAAACAGTTCAATATTATTTTATTTATTTAACAATAAAGTAATTATATTTCAATATTATTGAATAAAGTGATTTGGTTCTATTTTATTGCGTGTATTTTTTGTTTATATTTGTCTTTCTTTGGGGACACTCTTGGGGTTTTGTAATATAGCCTTAGCCATGTATGCATTTTTCCAAACATTTCATGCGATTCATGGGTGTAACCCAAACTCATTCATTTTAATGAATAGCGGAGGAACTTTATTGATCCATTTAGGGGTATTAATTTCTGCTCTTACTTCTTTCACTCTTGGTTTTATTGTTTGCACCAAACCTTGGGTTCTTTTTGTGCGGCGTGCATACGACTATGCGTATCATGTAAGCACAACACGCGCGATGCTTGGTTTTGTTCTCAATCCCGTCATCATAGGGTATGTTGGTGGCAAAATTATCTGAATAAATCACGAACAACCCCGCGCGCAACCTTCTGTGATTACATCTGGCACTTAGCAAATACCTATGGTAAGAATTGAGAGGTTTTGTTATAAGCGTACTGTGTCAAATATACTATCCAGCTATCAGGTCTTTGCGCGCAAATATCGCCCGCGCACCTTAGAGGATATCAAAGGTCAGCCGATATTGGTTCGCATTTTAACTAACGCTCTTACTAATGGCCGATTGGGGCATGCGTTCATTTTTCATGGCATTCGTGGAACAGGAAAAACAACGACAGCCCGTGTTTTGGCACGCTGTCTCAACTGTAGCCAAGCGGAGGCACCCACGCTCACCCCCTGTGGTGTCTGTGAGAACTGTAAGGCCATAGAGTCAGACAGACATATCGATGTTATTGAAATGGACGCCGCTAGCCGAACCGGCGTTGATGATATTCGTGAAATCATTGACTCCTCACGCTTTAAACCTGTTTTGGGGCGTTATAAAATTTTCATTATTGATGAAGTGCACATGTTGTCGAAAAGTGCCTTCAACGCACTGCTGAAAACCCTGGAGGAGCCTCCTGCTCATGTAAAGTTCCTTTTTGCAACGACCGAAGTACAGAAAATTCCCGCAACTATTTTATCCCGATGCATGCGCTTTGACCTTCAGCGCTTTCGGGAAGACGATTTGATTGGGCTCTTTGCTAATGTATGCGAAAAAGAATCAATCACGACGGACTCAACGGCGCTTAGGCTCATTGCTCAAGCCGCGGAGGGATCCGCCCGTGATGGGCTTTCGATTTTGGATCAAGTAGCAAACACAACTAATAACAGTTTTGGTGCCCAAGAGGTGCAGCATATGCTTGGCCTTGCCAGTCATCAGCACATTGCTGACCTTGCCTTTCATCTCATGAAGGGGGAAATTGCCATAAGCCTTGAGAAGCTTGATAATCATTACGAAAAAGGGGTAAATCTTTTAAGCCTTTTTCGGCATTTGATGGAGTTTATACACATTCTTACAACAGCTAAAGCAGCTGGGGATAAATACATTACCTATTGGATTCATGAAAAAGACTTACAGCAACAGGCACTAAAAGTTCTTCCACATGTAACCATTGATGGATTAAACCGTTTTTGGGATATTGTGCGTACGAGTTACGATGATATCGCCCGCGCCCTCCTTCCCCTTGCTGCTGCTCGGATGGCCTTTATTCGTTTGTGTTATGTGGCAAACTTACCTACACCAAGAGAATTAGCATCAAGGGAATTCGCCCCCGAAGAAGACACTCGCGAACATACACCACAACCCTCTCCTATCCCTCTCACAAGCCAGGCTGAACCCTTAGCAAAGGAAAAAACTCGCACCTCTCCCTCCTTACAGAAAGCCGATGAGAGATATCCAGAAAACAAGCCTATGGCTGCTAATACAAGTATTTTTGACCGTGTGTGTGCACACGTTTCAGAGGCACGCGAGCCACTAATCCACTCTCACTTATTACACCATGTACGCTGCCTCGATGCTGGTCCCGGGAAACTAGTACTTGCCGTTGATCCCACTGTTCCCAAAGACTTCGTCAAACGCCTTCAGGCTATTCTTGCTCCGCTTGGTACACCATGGGATATTACTCTGCAGCCACAAACAGAGGATATGCAGAAAGATTTCCCTACAACAGCAGAGCGCAACGCCCACGATCATGGCAAAAAATTAAAAAAAGCAGAAGAATATCCCCTTGTAACACAGGCACTGGAAATATTTCCCGGAGCTGCTGTTGTTGATGTAAAACCAACCCCATAGTTATTGAAAGGATCGCCGATGCGTAATTTTGCCCAATTTATGAAACAAGCTCAAAAAATGCAGGAACAAGTTACCAAAGCCCAAGAATCTGTAACACAGATACAGGCCACAGGAGAATCAGGCGCTGGACTTGTGTCCATCACGGTAAACGGGAAAGGTGTTATGAAACACATTGCCATTGACGCGTCTCTTCTGAAGCCTGATGAAGGAGAAATCCTTGAGGATTTGATCCTTGCTGCTTACAACGATGCCTTTGCAAAGGCTGAGGAAGCAGCAAATAAAGAAATGGAAAAAGCAGGTGCAGGACTCAATTTGCCCGATGGCATGCATTTACCCTTCTAAAGGCAAGAGATAGCCCCCTAATGGCCAAAGAAATCGACCAACTTATTCAGATGTTTGCTAAGCTTCCCGGTCTGGGGAGCCGTTCAGGGCGACGCATTGCCTTACATTTGATGAAACACCGGGAAACCATCTTAGAACCCCTTATTAACCGCATGCAAACCGTGCATGATACGCTACGGAACTGTAAGATTTGCCATAACCTTGACAGCAACGATTGTTGCCACATCTGTACAAATCTAGACCGTGACAATCATATTATTTGCGTGGTCACGGATGTTGCAGACGTATGGGCATTAGAACGGGCTCACTTTTTTAAAGGGCGCTACCATGTTTTAGGAGGCGTGCTATCCGCCATTGATGGAGTAACACCCGATAACTTAACCCTAGAGTCTCTCAAAAATCGCTTGAGGGCGACTCCTTGTGTTACAGAAATTGTGCTTGCTCTGCCCGCAACACTTGACGGTCAGATAACAGCCCAGTATGTGCGCCGGCATCTCGAAGGGCTTAATCTTTATGTGAGTTCTCTTGCACAAGGTGTGCCCATGGGTGGTGAGTTGGATTATCTGGATGATGGAACGTTACACGCAGCATACAATGCTCGGCAAAAGTTACCTGATTAATTCTTGCACATAGAAAAAGCCCCAAAAATGGGGCTTTTTCTTAGCAAACAAAGTAGTTATATTTTGTAAATGAAACGCAACTTCAAGGTATCAATCGTGGCCTGACTTTTGAAGTTTCCTTTGTTTCTAAGAACCCGCACAGCCCCTGGATGATCAAAGGCTTTTTTCTCAGTTCTATATAATGCATATTCATAATCTATACCCACAGCAAAATTGTGAGCAATGTTCTTTACGTAGCCAACCCCTACATAATATCCCGTCGCATTTTTGTCATAATGAAGATTGGAAACTTGATTACGGTCAAAGAATGTCCTGTGACGAACTTTTGCAAAAGCAACGCCTGCCTTTAGGTGTACAGCAGAATCACCAAATCTCTTTCCAATAATTAGGCCTGTTTGGATCATATGCGACATTCTTCTGTGGTGAAGCGCGTGATTCTTATTCACATATAGAAGATGAGGGGAGTTGGATTGTGCTTTTAAGTCCCCAATCAAGTAGGAAATTTCTGCGCCTAAGTAGCCACCACTCTCGCCTATGTTCAGATGCCCTTGCACTGTGAAGCCAGGAAGAACCGCACGTTTTGATTCTGTCGTTTTACTCCAAGGGGCAGGTGTTGTGGACGATTGCATCCGGTTTCTTACTGTTAGGTTTTTTCCAGCCAAATCAACACTCAACAAAACGGACCACTTTTTTGAATCAGCTGCTGCAGGTGACGACGATGGGTGAGCAATAGCATTATCCGCCGATAGAGACACAGCCGACATAGCTGCCCATAACGTCAAGCACGTTAATCTTTTAGTCATATTTTCTTCCTTTCAATTAATTGTTATGAAATCAAGCAACAACCGCCTGAGTTTCCCGAACCCCTCTCTTCGTTATCAGTAGATGGTAAATCAGCCCTAGATGATTCTAGAAGGGGAGTACGTGAACTTGGTTCAACACCTTGTTGACTTCTTTGCAAGGCAGCCACAAGGTCCTCCTGGGCTTTTGTTAACGCAGAGGCAAGGCGCCTTTGTGCCTCTTCACGCTCACGCACGCTCTCTTCTACCCTTTTGGCAAGAGAGTCAGCCGAAATGTCAGACGAAAGACCGAGAATATCCCGTATTTTTGCCTCTGCCGTCTCATGGCGCACAAGTCTTTCCTCGCAATCAGTCACGCGCGCCTGCAGATTGTCCGAACGCGTGCGCTCTTCTGCTAGGAGGGTCTTTTGTGTCTTAGAAACGGTGGCAGCTTTGCGTGCTAGGTTAAGCAGTGTGTGTGTGTCATCTATATCTTCAAAATCTTTTAGCACCTTCTTCGTTTCCACAACCTGTTGCATAAGATCAGTGGATTTTTGGCATTGCGAACGGCACAGTGTGGTCACCCCTGTTATAAGACTTTTCAGATCATCACCAGAGGAGACTTCCATTGCATGATCTGCCAAGAAAGTCCGTAGACCAATTGTGATGCCTTCTAGAGGATCATGTAACGTTGGGTCATCGGTGGATTCTTCTGATCCTTGCAGTATAGAATTTCCTCCAGGCCTTGGTGGTGTTGCAGTGTCTTCATTCCATGGCCTACTGTTCTGAAGATCTCTTGATGCTTGATCAAGAAATCGAATACGATCCAACATATTTCTAACGACAGCCTTGAGTGTACGCAGATTTCTTTGTGCCGCATGACGATTCTCTCCCAGCATATTGGAGACACCTCTTTCTCCTGAAGCACTGTCTGCACTTTCTGTAGACTCAATACTGGCAATACTGCGCGTCGGGCTTGCAAAATCCGTTGATTGAGGCTCAGGGAACATCTCCGCAATCCCACGAACTTCGACACAAAGGGCCTCAGATTCCTCTTGAACCTGACCCAGCATACTTAAAAGCTTATGTGCCTCCCTCGCCAGTTTCATGCGGTCACGCAGGAGTGCTCGAACGATCGCGGGAATTGATTCCACGGCAACCTTAACCCCCAAACTTGTAACCAAGTTGTATGAATTTTGAACAAGAGCCTCTTGCCCACTTGGGTCTCCAAGTTCCGCGTATGCATCTTCCTTAGTTTGCAAGGGTGGTAAGGCAAAGAGAGTAGTTCGCATGCGCTGAATGTTTTCAATGCTTGGCAGGATATTTTCATCGTCAGCCAAAGGAGCAGAACTTGCGTGAATTGGGTGCTTACCCACAAAGGAAATTGTTATGACAAAGGTAGTTGTCAGTAAAAATTGTTTAAATACCCCCCCATTACGTAGGTTTTTAAACATTTTGTATCACTATTTTTCTGATGCAAGTATTTGTTTAATCGCATTGAAAAGTAAATATGTTTTCTAAAAATTTAGTGGCATTTTTGCCAAACACACCTTATATGAGTTAAAATTGCAACAAAAAATGGGCTTCTACACATATTGCATTCTTTTTATCAATAATAAAACAGGCAAATATCGCATGCATTGTATTAATGAAAATAACGCATAACCCTTGGCGCAGAAGGCTTTCTCTTCTTTATCCGCCAGAACAGGCGATGCCTAAGTTTTACAAAATCCGCCGAAAGTGTGTTATTCTTGCATCCTTTAAAAAGATTCTAAGCCAAAAAATCCAATGGCCTTTCTTCAATAAATCCGCTTTCTTGAATGGCACCTGATACATGCGGTAAGGTACCTGCTTCGCGCTTCTGCAGAACAATGTGGGCATCAACCCGAACAAGCCCATATCCCTTTGCCTCAAAGTTCCGCATCAGATCCTCGAAAGATGTCGCAAATGAGACACGCAGGTTTGCCGAGGATGTGTTTACGGACAGAGACGACACATTACTCACTCCTGGAACACGAAGAATGGTATCAAGCATTTTCTCAAAATCATCAAGGCCTTTATGATGGATGGTTAAAACAAACTCTTCAGCCTGATGATCAACAGGAGAAATTCCCTGTGTGAACTTTGCGATTGACTCCAAGAAATCAATGAGATAGCCGCTGGCTTGGGGTTCAATTGCAACTTCATCCGCGGCCGAAAGATTCAAGGACTGCGTGCTAAGAATATTTCCTGTGGCGATATCATACGCTATTAAGTTGAGACCTGCCCGACCATCATCTTGCGCCACCAACTCTGCAACAACTAACCGTGTTGCATAATATTGAGAACCGAAAGAAAGTCCGATACTCTGACGAAAAGTGGGGTAGACCGTAACAGGCCATGTGCTCATATCAAAAAGATCACCACGGGGCAAGCGAAAAGGCTGCAACGGGCTATGCGCATCATAGGTGCGCAGAAATTTTCCCCACACATTTGTGTTTCCCCACATAAACACTTTATCACCACGTTTTAGAATCGGCACAACCAATACAGGTGGTTGAGCAGTCGTCAGTACTTTCGTGTTTGCACTAGCAAAAACATCAAGAATGGCCTGCTTTGAAAAAACAATCTGAAAGGTTGCTTGATAGGATGTGTGCGATAACAACTCATTGGAAACCTGATAGCTTTCAACAAATGTATTAATTTGATCAGGGTTATAAGCAAACAAATAAGCCGGAGGAACACCAAGCGCCAGCCGGCGCACAAGTTTGGCAAACGCCACACGCAAGGCCTGGCGCTTAGCATCCATTTGGGCATCTACACCGCTTGACTGATGTGATTCGATACTGACGCCTTTTACAACAAAAACGTTGTGAGCGTCATTCCTGTGAGAACAGAACAAAGACGTTAGCATTAACAGCAAACATAGGATTTTTGACGCTGCCCGAATGTAATTTCCCTCCCCCAAAGAAACTACCCCACGATCTCGCTATCAGCAAAAAAGAATGATATTTCAGTGCGCGCATTCTCTACGCTGTCTGATCCATGAACAGAATTTGCCTCAATGGACTCTGCGTGTATCTTTCGAATTGTTCCCTCATCCGCATTGGCAGGATTTGTTGCTCCCATAACAGCACGATAGCTTGCAACTGCATCTTCGCCTTCAAGGACCTGAACAACAACCGGTCCTGAAGTCATAAACGCACACAGCTCACTAAAAAATGATCGTTCCTTATGCACATCATAGAAAGCAGCTGCCTGGGAAGGGGTTAGCTGAATGCGTTTTTGCGCCACAATGCGCAAACCCGCCGCTTCGATCAAGCTGTTGATCGCCCCTGTCAGATTGCGACGTGTTGCGTCTGGCTTGATAATGGATAGCGTGCGTTGACGACTCATAATATATCTCCGTAAGTAAGTGACATTAATCTAGAAACTTTGTAACAGTTCTTGCGCTTTATTCCAAGAACCTTCATCTTTCCACATCACCATATCCGCATGCAACGCACGATACACATCTAAGCGCTTGCAAAAATGTGTCACTGAACTCTTATCCGAGAGAGAAAATAAATCCAAGATGCGCGTAAAGGCTCCCGCTAATAAATCTTTTTCTGCCACAACTTGGTAATCAAAAACAACCAACACACCTGCGTTGTTGGGGTTTTCAAACACAGAAGTAAGCCAAATTGGTTGCAAAGAGGGGTCCCCAGAAACCCCCTCTCTCTTCTTGCCATGCGGAAGGAAACCAAGAGGGGTATAGGTCCACAATCCTTTGTCAACAACCTCGAGTAAGTCTTGGGGCACAAGAACAGTAGCCCTCTCCTCTGTTTCGAGCACCTTTTCAAGTAACCGTGGTAATGTCCGAATCAATGGACGATCTTGGTGCCCATAAATAGTTACAGAAGCAGAGAAAGCCGACATTACTTTTCGACAAACTCACGGACATAACGATCGAGAAGACGTACCCCGAATCCAGTCGCCCCTCTAGCAGAAAGCGGTCGATCCTTTGATGAATCGGCAACCCCAGCAATATCAAGATGTGCCCATCGTACATTATTCACAAAGCGCTGTAAAAACTGCGCGGCCGTGATACTGCCCGCTGCTCCTGCTGTTTTTTGAATATTACACACATCAGCAATATCAGAATCAATATCCTTATCGTAGGCACCCATAAGAGGAAGTCGCCACAAGCGCTCGTCAACTGCCTCAGAAGCTTTTTGAAGATTAGCGGCAAGCGTGTCATCATTGCTAAACAGCCCTGCATGCTCATGACCAAGCGCAACAACAATAGCGCCCGTCAACGTAGCAAGATCAATCATTGTGTGTGGTTTAAAACGCTCTTGCGTGTACCAAAGAGCGTCTGCCAACACCAAGCGACCTTCCGCATCCGTATTTAGAACTTCGATTGTTTGACCCGACATCGACGTGAGAATATCACCCGGACGTAGGGCATTTCCAGACGGCATGTTTTCAACCATTCCCATAATACCAATCGCATTAATTGGTGCATTACGTCCGGCCAGGGCCCGCATCAACCCCGCCACAACAGCTGATCCTGCCATGTCATACTTCATGGTTTCCATACTCTTAGGAGGCTTCAAGCTGAGACCGCCAGAATCAAATGTGACGCCCTTACCCACAAAAGCAATGGGCTTTTCGCTTGGATCTTCTGCACCGCGCCACTCAATAATAATAAGCTGCGCTTCTTTTGCACTCCCCTCAGCAACACCCAACAGAGCATTCATTCCCAGCTTACGCATGGCCTTCTCGCCAAGAATCTCTACTTCTAGGCCTATTTTTTTAAGTTCGAGAACCTGACTAACCATGCTTTCTGGGTAGATTGTATTCGGAGGCTCACTCACGAGGGTCCGTGTCAACTGCACCCCCTCTATGACAGAGGCCTCAGTATTAAATTGCTCCTCAGCGGCAATTGCCTCTTCGGTCACAATTTTCACAGACACTAAATGGGAAAGTTCTTCCGTTGAGGACTTTGTTTTATAGCGATCAAAGCGCCAGCTGCGCAAAGACATACCTACAGCCACATTCACAGCAACAGTGGCTCCTGATAAGTGGGCAACAGCACAGGAATCGGCATAAAATATCGCACCACTGTCAGGCGTACGCGACATCATAAGTTGAGCAGCGGCACCCGCTTGCTGATAGGCTATTGGTGTCAGTTTTTCAGGCTGCCCCAATCCAACCAGAAGAACCCGTTGGACACCAGACAAACCCTGTGGAGAGGGTATCGCAAATACCTCCCCTAACGAACCTTTAAAGTGATTCGCTTTCAATGTGCGGCTTAACAAACCATCTGTCTCATTGTCCAGCCACTCTGCAGAGGCAGTAAAGGCCTTTCCCTGATAAACCCCCACAATAATCGAGTCACTTGGTGTACTAATTTCATCGACAAAACTGATCTGCATTGCATGTAAACCTTTCCTTGTTACAGGGCATTTTACCCATTTCCCACATACTCACAAGCATTTTATTGGTTGACAAGCATGATACCTGAGTTCATAAAGAAAACAAAATTGTTGGATTAAATCATGGCTAAAGCTATCCGAATTGGTATTCGATTGGTCAGCACTGCAAAGACAGGCTTCTTTTACGTTGGTTTTAAAAACCCCCGCACCAAGCCTGAAAAGCTTGAAGTACGTAAGTATGACCCTGTAGTGCGGAAACATGTTATGTTTCGTGAATCAAAACTCAAGTAATATTGAGAATACTTATCAGTCATTACGAAAAACCTCAGATTCTCTGGGGTTTTTTATTAAATATAAAGATGGTTCTGACAAAAAACCAACAATCTATGGGATTGTTTAAGATTCCCTCTCTCCTATTAATTGTTAATTCGAAGAAAGATTTTTGAACGATGTTGTGTTGTCACTTCCTGGAAATACTGTTAAATGGACGCAACTTATAACAGTGAAACGCAGGCACTTGAAGATGCGTTTTATCAAGCCGGCACATCCCGATTCCCATCGCTTTGCCGAAGTCACAACCCTGCTATGGGGGGTGTTCAAACAGCGCCACCCTTGACTGCTTTGCATTCTTAGGTTCCTCATCCGACGGGGCGACCTGGAGGGGGGGGGAAGGGCTCCTACTTTGCCCCTAACGCTATTGTTCGTTTAATCAAAGCCACTGATGGAGTTGCGTGGACATACAACCACGGCCTTGTGGCTTTAGTTACATACGGTCACATCGTACATCCCAATCCCTGAGGGGTTCTCATTGCCTTTTCCAACGAGAGACTTACCAAAAAAGCAAGTATAGCATGTTTATACTTGCTTCTACAACGCTTTCGGACGATTCAGAGCGGAGAACTTGATAGGCATTTTGCACCCAAACAACTGAAATTAAAACACCTTTTGCGAGAGACCCCCGCTGGAAGTGAATCAACCATTTCAAAAACAGTTGTTGAAAACCACGTATAGGAGGTAAAAATGCTCAATCAATAAAAGGTCAGCATTAAGATGCCACAGATGATGAGAAAATCAGAGGATACGCAAGAATAAGAACGCTACAGGAACTTACAAATTTTCAAATAACAAAGAGTGACCCTACACAAACAGAGCCACTCAGTAGTTCCAAAAAGAATGTATCGGGTGTTATGCGGAGGCAGAGGCGGCAGAGGAATCATTTAAATCCTCTGTTGCCTCCCGAGGCATCGCTGGTTTAGCCGAAAGATCACGCTCAACAAACTCAATATAGGCCATCGGGGCATTATCGCCGTAGCGAAAACCACTTCGAATAATACGCACATAACCCCCTGGACGCTTACGATAACGATCAGCAAGAGTGTCCATCATCTTGGAAACAAGTTCACGATCTTGTATGGAAGAGAGAATGTCACGACGCGCAGCGAGGGTGCCTAAGCGCGCTTTCGTCACAAGCTTCTCAATGTATGGACGGAGCTCTTTAGCTTTTGGCAAGGTCGTCTTAATCTGCTCAAATTTAACGAGGGAGCAGGCCATATTGCGAAGCAAGGCTTTGCGATGTGCACTGGTGCGATTGAGCTTACGTCCGGATAGTTTATGACGCATAATGAGTTTCCTTCGTAATTAAAATGGTTCTTCGATTTTTTTGGTCAATGCATCCACGTCTTCTGGGGGCCAGTCTGGCGTATTCATACCCAAATCAAGACCCATTTCAGAGAGAACAGCCTTGATTTCATTCAAGGACTTGCGACCAAAGTTAGGTGTTTTTAGCATCTCTTGCTCTGTCTTTTGGACAAGATCACCAATATAGACAATATTTTCATTTTTTAAACAGTTTGCCGAACGAACTGAAAGCTCTAATTCTTCAACACGACGCAAAAGGTTACGGTTAAAGGGAAGATCCGCATCTCGCTTCTCAAGAGCAATGTCCTCAGGTTCATCAAAGTTTATAAATTGCTGGAGTTGATCTTGCAAAATGCGTGCAGCAATCGCAACAGCATCTTCGGGACGCATAGAGCCATTTGTTTCCACAAAAAGACTGAGTTTATCATAGTTTGTTACTTGACCGACACGGGTATTGTCGACCTTATAAGAAACTTTCCGAACAGGACTAAACCAGGAGTCAATGGGGATAACACCCACAGGGAGGTCATCTGTACGATTCATCGAAGCGGGAATATAACCCTTACCAGAGTCAACAGTCATTTCCATTTTCAACGTAGCAGTCGCATCAAGCGTGCATATAAAAGCATCAGGGTTGAGCAGCTCAACATCCGCAGGAATTGTCAAATCTCGGGCATAAACAGGGCCCGAGCGAGAGACATTTAACGTAACACGTGCGGGAGATTCTGATTTTTTCTTAAAACAAAGCCCCTTAATGTTCAAGATTATCTCTGGAATGTCCTCTTTTACTCCCTCAATCGTACTAAACTCGTGCACGGCACTATCAAACTTGACAGTTGTCGCAGCAGCACCTTGTAATGAGGAAAGCAAGACCCGACGCAAGGCATTTCCAATAGTCAACCCAAAGCCTTTTTCGAGAGGCTCCGCAACTACTGTTCCCACATATTCGGAGGAGTTATTTGTCTTCAAGTCTAACTTGAAGGGACGAATTAATGCTTGCCAATTGTTTTGGATATTTTGCTGTGCCACTGATGAACCTCTAACTGCTCGTTGAACGCATACTTGACTTAATCGGCGTACTTACACACGGCGACGCTTTGGTGGACGAACACCATTGTGAGGAACAGGCGTAACGTCCCGAATTGATGTAACATTCAATCCCGAAGCCACAAGCGCCCGCAATGCTGTTTCACGCCCACTGCCTGGGCCATAAACCTCAACGCTCAAGGTCACAAGACCATGCTCTTTTGCTTTTGTTGCAACATCTTCTGCAGCCAGCTGCGCTGCAAAGGGAGTTGACTTACGAGATCCCTTAAATCCCACAGCGCCAGCGGACGATGCAGCTATGGAATTACCGTGAACATCGGTAATGGTGACTATTGTATTGTTGAATGTACACTGAATATGTGCGATTCCTGTTGGTATATTCTTCCTGGCGCGACGCTTGACGCGTGAAGGTGTTTTACTCATTTTTATCCCTTATTTCTTTTTACCCGCAATGGCAACGGCACGCCCGCGACGTGTCCGGGCGTTTGTATGTGTACGCTGTCCATGAACGGGCAAATTACGGCGATGACGAAGGCCACGATATGTTTTAAGATCCATAAGACGCTTCATGTTCATAGAAACCTCACGACGGAGATCTCCTTCAACTTTATAATTAGCTTCTATCAATTCGCGCAAGCGAAGAAGATCCTCATCTGTTAATTCATGCACACGCATGGAATCCTTGATCTTCATTTGCTCACAGATTTGTTGAGCACCGTGAGGACCAATTCCATAAACATACTGGAGGCCTATAATTACACGTTTTTCTGAAGGAACGTTTACGCCTGCTATACGAGCCACTCGGATCTCCTTAATAGTAAAGATAACTAGCGAAATCTACAGAAGATTCACCAGGTAAGTCAAGTAATTAGTGTGTGTTTTTTAATATTTTTTCCAAAGCCCCAAAAACGGCTTCAGGAGACGGAGCTCCTGAGATCGTGTGCAAAATTCCACGACCCTCATATACGGCTAAGATTGGTGCTGATTTTTCGTGATGAAGGGTTAGACGCTTGCGAATAGCTGCTGGCTCGTCATCACTGCGTTGTAGAAGATTTGCTCCACACGCATCACATATCAGGTTATTTGTTGGGGGATTATAGAGCAAGTTATAAATTGCCTTACACTGAACACAACTGAGGCGCCCAGAAAGCCTCTCGATAATCAAATCATCTGGAATATGAAAGTGAACAACGGCAGAAATACGCATGCTTTTATTACATAGAACAGTATCTAGGCCATAAACTTGACTAAGGGTACGTGGGAATCCATCACATAAATAAGCTTTCTGAGGATTAGAGAGCTTTTCACTCACAAGATCCAAGATAATTTCATCCGAAACAAGATTACCCTGATCAATTGTTTCTCTTAAATCACGCGCACGATCACTCTGGGAGTAGGCCTCTGCACGAATAAGATCCCCCGTGGAGATGTGAGAAAAGCCATGTTTTTCCACTAGAAGCTTGGCCTGCGTACCCTTTCCGCAACCAGGAGGTCCCATCAACAAAACAACCATCAGCGTGAGCTCCGGGCCCCAATCTGTGATTTATTAATCAAAGATTTGTACTGATGAGCAAGTAAATGGGAATGAACCTGAGCAACAGTATCCATAGCAACGCCTACAACAATTAACAAGCTGGTGCCCCCTAGATAGAATGGGATATTAACTTTTGTCATTAAAAATTCCGGTATTGCGCATATAAAAGCAAGATACAGAGCACCAACGACCGTCAGGCGTGTCAGAACATAGTCGAAATAGTTTGCTGTATCATCACCTGGTCTATATCCCAAAACAAAAGCACCATTTTTTTTGAGATTTTCAGCTGTTTCAACTGGATTAAAGACAATTGAGGTATAAAAGAATGCAAAAAACAGAATAAACAAAACAAATATAAACATTCGAATCGGGTGACCCCCAGAAAGATAGATCGGAAGGTTACCAAAAACACTTTCCGATTTTGATGCCAGTAAAGTAGCCAAGGTAGAAAAAAGAACCAAGATAGAGCTTGCAAAGATGGGGGGTATCACACCCGAAACGTTAATTTTAATTGGTAAGTGTGAGTTTTCACCACCAATAATCTTTTTTCCTACCTGACGTCGAGGATATTGAATCAAAATTCTCCGTTGTGCTCGTTCCATAAAAACAATAATGGCGATCATTCCAATAACTAAGGAGAAAACTCCCAAGATGAATAGAACCGAAGATTTTTGCAACATCCCAAGCTCAAGAGTTGACTGAACTGCTCGAGGAAGGTTAGCAACAATTCCAGCAAAAATTAGCAAGGAAACGCCATTGCCTATACCTCTGGAAGTAATTTGCTCACCCAACCACATAAGAAACAGCGTGCCACCTGTTAAGGTTACAACAGAAGTAAGACGAAAGAAAATTCCTGGGTAAATAACAGCAGAAACGCCATTTGATGTCATAATCTCAAGACCAACAGCCATACCATATCCCTGCACTATGGCTAAGAATACTGTTAGGTAGCGCGTATACTGGTTCATGCGCTTGCGACCCTGTTCTCCATCTTTCTTGAGAGCCTCAAGTGATGGCATCACAGAACTAAGGAGCTGAACAATGATGCTCGCACTAATATAGGGCATAATTCCAAGAGCAAAAATAGTCATTCGCTCAAGGGCCCCACCTGAAAATGTATTGAGATAAGCCAAGAGACCTTTGCTTTGCTCGGTGGCAACACTAGCCATAATCCCCGGGTCAACGCCAGGCAATGGAAGAAAAGTACCCAAACGATAGACGATAAGTGCGGCGAGGGTAAAGTATATACGCTTTTTTAGATCTTCTGATTTACCAAAAGCACTATAGTCAATATTTGAGAGCATACGCTCGAATGTAGACGTCATTGATCCCCCTCATGACACAGATTAGTAATCTAAGACGACTTGGAAATAGACTCGTTTGTATTGTTATCCACTGGAGACAGAATCTCCCCCTTTGATTTCAAGATGGCCTCTTTTGCCGCTTCTGAATAATGAGCTGTTTGAAGAACTAGTGGATGCGTAAGATCGCCTTTGGCCAAAACCTTGAATGTCTTCGCATGACGGTTCAACATACCAGCAGCCTTAAGGACATCGACAGTCACAGGCTTTGATCCGTCGATGCGCTTTTCCGTGACAGCTTGTGAAAGAGCCCCTAGGTTTATCACGTCAAAAACAATCATGTTCCGATTCGTGAAGCCACGCTTGGGGAGACGACGATAATAGGGCATCTGCCCTCCCTCGTATCCCTTAAGAGCAACGCCTGTACGAGCTTTTTGTCCTTTTTGCCCAGATCCAGAAGTTTTTCCTTTGCCAGACCCGATGCCGCGACCAACTCGTTTTGATTTTGAACGAGAGTTACAGTTGTCTTTAATAGTATTTAATAACATAATTCAGCTCTTTTAGACAGTTTCTACCTTAACTAAGTGATTCACTTTACGAATCATGCCTTGGACCATAGGGGTGTTCTCGAGAATACGGAATCTGTGCATTTTTCCAAGCCCAAGACCTTTCAAATTCTGAAGCTGGTATTGAGGTCTACGTAGAGAACTCCCAACTTGGGTTACCTTCACTTTAGATATGTTAGGCATTTTCTGTCTCCTCTGAACGACGAGTTACGATATCAACTGTTCGCTTGCCTCGACGCGCAGCAATACCTTTTGGAGAATTCATTCGGGCGAGAGCTTCAAAGGTTGCACGCACCATGTTGCCGGGGTTAGACGAACCCAGAGATTTTCCCACGATATCCTGGATTCCGACGGCTTCAAAAACTGCTCTCATCGGGCCACCGGCGATCACACCGGTACCAGGAGGAGCTGACCGCATAACAACACGAGCGGCACCATGGCGACCTATAATATCATAATGAAGAGTTCTGCCTTCTCGCAAAGGAACATGATGCAGTGTTGCCTTAGCCTGGTTTGTTGCTTTATTGACAGCATCTGGAACTTCACGGGCCTTGCCATGACCATAACCAACACGCCCTTTACCATCGCCTACTACAACAGTAGCAGAAAAACCCATTCGTCGACCACCTTTCACAACCTTAGAAACGCGCTGAATAGAAACAAGCTTCTCAACAAGGCCTGACTCTTGACGATCTTGACGAACATTATCACCTGTATTTCTGGACATTTATTTTCCTCAGAATTTTAAGCCAGCTTCGCGTGCCGCATCAGCTAGAGATTTCACACAACCATGATACGCCAGCGAGCCGCGATCAAAAACAACAGCGGACACCCCCGTTTTTTTTGCTCGCTCCGCAATCAGCCTTCCAACTTCCTTTGCTGCTAGAGAATTACTATAGTTCTTTAGCTTTTCACGCAGAAGAGGATCCAGAGATGATGCCGACGCAAGGGTACAAGATTTGCTATCATCAATTAACTGAGCGTATACATATCGATTTGATCGATGAACAGACAAACGAACTGATCCTGCCGCACGAAGCAACAGTTGGCGACGAGTTCTCTGCTTTCTACGAAGCGTGCGATCAACTTTAGCTATCACTTTTTCTTTCCTTCCTTACGTACAATATGCTCGTTGGCATACTTTATTCCCTTACCTTTATAGGGCTCCGGCAAGCGAAAAGAGCGGACTTTCGCCGCAAACTCACCCGTTTGTTGGCGATTAAACCCAGTAATGGTAAGTAACGTTGGCTTCTCACAAACAACCGTGATGCCCTCCGGAATAGGGACAACAACATCATGGCTATAGCCAAGCTGCATCGACAAGTCGTTACCCTTGAGTGCCGCACGATATCCGACGCCATTAATCTCAAGGCGCTTCACATATCCCTGATCCACATCACTTACAGCATTGGCTATTAACGACCGATATGTACCCCAAAGAGAAAGGGACTTACGATCTTTCTTCTTGGGAGACACGAGAATTTGTTGATTTTTGTGCTCTACGAGTAACTCATCAACGAGAGAAACGGTCAACTCACCAAATTTTCCAATTACTGTCAGCAGGTTACCCGCAAGGGTGCATCGAACAGATTCAGGAATGATTACAGGGTTTTTACCAACACGAGACATAATATTTCCTAAAATACTTTAAACAGATATTCACCACCAACTGACTGGGCACGGGCTGTCGAATCGGCAAGAACACCCTTAGGAGTGGAAAGAACAGAGACACCAAGGCCATTGTAAACCCGGGGTAGATCTGCCACAGATGTATACACCCGTCTTCCCGGTTTACTTACCCGCACAATTTCTTCAATTCCAGGAACACCATGGGTATACCTTAGCTTTATCTGCAATTGATCAAACTTACCAACTTTTTTTTGAGAAAAGTCACTGATATAACCGTTTTCTTTCAAAACAGTTAAGATAGAAGTCCGCATCCGAGAAACGGGGGCAAGCACAAAGTCGTGGCGACGCATATAACCATTGCGAATACGGGTGATTAAATCACCGATAGGATCATTAATATTCAT
The DNA here is from genome assembly GCA_023898725.1 of Alphaproteobacteria bacterium. Classification (NCBI taxonomy): domain Bacteria; kingdom Pseudomonadati; phylum Pseudomonadota; class Alphaproteobacteria; species Alphaproteobacteria bacterium. The sequence goes on along the minus strand of CP060236.1, from coordinate 664,888 downwards.
AGTTACCAACTCACTTTCTTTAGACCAGGGATTAAACCAAAAGAACCCAGATCACGTAAGGCAATACGACTCAGACCAAAGCGCTTATACACGGCCCTTGGACGACCTGTCAGCGCACAGCGAGTGCGTATACGGACAGGGGACTCATTACGGGAACGTTGAGAGAGCTTCATCTGAGCAGAAAAACGCTCATCCATAGGAAGGTTTTTATCATTGATCAGGGCTTTTAGTTTTTGCCGAGATGTACGAGCTCCTGCGCATTTTTTTATATTACGTTTTGTTTTTTCAACCAAACATTTGCGTGCCATTAGATGAAAACTCCTATAGTATTAAGGGTAAATTAAATGACTGCAGCAATTCACGGGCCTCTTCATCGGAGCTTGCAGTCGTTGTGATAACAACATCTAGCCCACGTACGCGATCAACTTTGTCATAATCGATTTCAGGAAAAATGATTTGCTCCTTAATCCCAAAGGAATAGTTTCCTTTTCCGTCAAACGATCTCTTTTTCAACCCTCGAAAGTCTCGTATGCGGGGCAAGGAAATATTAATCAGCCGATCTAGAAACTCATACATTTGGCGTTTCCGAAGAGTAACCTTCGCACCAATAGCCATTCCCTCACGTAGCTTGAACCCAGCTATAGACTTGCGCGCCAGAGTAGGAACAGCCTTTTGGCCCGAAAGGAGTGTCAACTGCTCAACGATACCGTCTATAATTTTTTTGTCGCGCACAGCATCGCCAACTCCCATATTCAAGGTTATCTTGGACAGCGATGGAACCTGCATGACAGAAGTGTACATCATTTTCTTCATGATCTCAGGTCTGATTTTTTCGTTATATTGTTTAAATAGACGTGACACGTAACAACCTATACTATTATTTCACCAGATTTTTTAGCAATACGCTTTTTTTCACTATTTTTATCCCAAACAAAGCCAACTTTGGTCGGGGTCTTTGTCTTCGGATCCAATAAGGCCACATTGGAAATATGAATCGGAGACTCTCTCTGGACCACCCCCCCTTTTGAGGAAGCGGACGCACGCTCAAAATGGTGAAGAAGATTCATGCCCTTGACAAGCAGTGTACTTTTATCGACATTAACCTTAATGATCTCGCCTGATTTACCCTTGGATCTCCCAGCAATAGCAATAACTTGATCGCCACGCTTTAGCCTAAATTTTTTCATTAGATTACCTCTGGTGCAAGTGAAATGATTTTCATAAAACTTTTGGCGCGCAGTTCTCGGGTTACGGGACCAAATATGCGAGTGCCAACAGGCTCTCCCTGAGCATTAATCAAAACCACTGCATTACGATCAAAACGAATCACCGTGCCGTCAGGACGACTAAGTGGATAGGCAGACCGAACAATCACAGCCTTCATCACGTCGCCTTTTGAAACTTTTCCCCGAGGAATAGCACTCTTTACACTAACGACTATTGTATCACCAATAGCTGCTGACTTCCGTTTTGATCCTCCCAAAACTTTTATACACTGAACTTCTTTTGCTCCTGTGTTATCAGCAACATCTAGGCGCGACTGCATCTGAATCATTTTTGCTCTCCAAGGGGATTAGACATGACTTCCCACGTCTTTCGTTTAGACTTTGGAGCAATTTCAATTATTGTTACTAAATCGCCAATGTTGCAAGAATTTTGCTCATCATGCGCCATATAGCGCTTTGATTTAGTCATAATTTTTTTGTACTTCTCATGTGTAACACGGCGAGAAACATTTACGACTACTGATTTATCGCACTTGTTACTCACAACTACACCTGTCAATGTTCGACGTGGCATAAAAAACTCCAATTAACTCTTTTTTTCAAGTGCTACGGTATTAAATCGTGCGATTTCACGACGAATACTGCGCAGTTGATGTGTCTTATCCAAATCTCCGGAAGACTTGCGAAATCTTAAATTTAATAGCTCGCGATTCTTCTCTACCACATGCTTCTGGATGTCTTCAAGGCTTTTCTTGCGAATCTCGATGATTTTTAACATAGGTTATGGCTCCAAGCGAGTGATTAAGCGCGTTTTAATAGGAAGCTTTGCTGATGCTAGCTCAAAGGCCCGCACAGCCAGTTCATGAGGAACTCCGTCAAGCTCAAACATGATACGCCCCGGCTTCACACGTGCCGCCCAAAACTCCGGCGCACCTTTTCCGCTTCCCATTCGAACTTCCGCTGGCTTTGTCGAGACAGGTACGTCAGGAAATATACGAATCCAAACGCGACCTGAGCGTTTAATATGGCGTGTGATAGCACGACGCGCCGATTCAATTTGCCGCGCTGTGATGCGAGCAGGCTCAAGAGCTTTCAGACCAAAGGATCCAAAATTCAGAGTTACCCCCCCCTTAGCCAAACCATGTATGCGCCCCTTAAAGGCCTTACGGTGTTTTGTTTTTTTAGGACTTAGCATAACAATACCTTAACGTTGAAATATTCTGCGCTCGTGAGCCATCGGATCATGTTCAAGGATTTCTCCCTGATAGACCCAAACCCGCACACCACATTTACCATAAGTTGTGAGGGCTGCTGATTCTCCGTAATCGATATCTGCCCGCAATGTGTGAAGGGGAACACGCCCCTCTCTATACTCTTCAGTGCGCGCAATCTCAGCACCACCTAGCCGACCCGAGCAAACAACACGGATGCCTTGAGCACCCATACGCACAGATGATTGAATTGCACGCTTCATAGCACGACGGTAGCTAACACGTCGCTCTAGCTGTTGGGCAATACCATCAGCAACTAGTTTTGCATCAAGCTCTGGTTTGCGAATTTCCATTATATTAACCGCAACCTCTGCTTTGGTAAGCGCAGAGATTTGCTTCTTCATACGATCGATATCAGCACCTTTTTTGCCAATAAGAACACCCGGACGGGCTGTTTGAATAAAAACATTAATTTTTTTTGCTGGACGCTCAATAATCACATGAGAAATACTCGCTTGAGAAAAATTCTTAAAGACAAATTCCCGAATTTTAATATCTTCTAGCAGTAACTTGGCATAGTCACGATCAGCAAACCAACGAGAGTCCCATGTGCGGTTTATTCCCAAGCGGAGCCCAATTGGCCTAACCTTTTGTCCCATTAGTTAAGCTCCTTCTCAGTAAGTATGATAGTAACATTTGAAAATACCTTTGTTATACGAGAGCCGCGACCACGCGCCCGGGCATGCATACGCTTTAACTGCATATTTTTACCCACATAGGCCTCATTAACAACTAAACGATCAACGTCCATGTCGTAGTTATTTTCCGCATTTGAAATTGCAGAAAACAAAAGACCATGAACGTCATTAGCCACACGTTTTGTCGAAAACCTCAGTTGCTTTAAAGCCGCAGAAACGGGCTGACCCCTAATAAGGCCTAAGACTAGGTTTACCTTTCGTGGACTGCAAGAAAGTTTTGTCAAAATAGCCTTAGCCAATTTTTGACCCGCGGGTGAGAGTTTTTCGTGTACCATGTTAACCTCTTTTTGCCTTTTTATCCGCACCATGCCCATGATATGTACGTGTTGGGGAAAACTCACCAAACTTGTGCCCAACCATCTCCTCTGTCACATACACAGGTATGAACTTATTACCGTTGTGAACAGCGAAGTTGAGCCCCACAAAATTAGGCAAAATTGTAGATCTGCGAGACCATGTTTTAATAACATCATTACGAGATGACTCACGAACAACATCTGCTTTTTTAAGCAAATAACCATCCACAAAGGGACCTTTCCAAACTGAACGTGCCACTGATAAATTCCTCTGTTAGTTCTTACGTTTGCGTATAATGTACTTTGAAGAAGGCTTCTTCTTGTTACGCGTTTTCTTGCCCTTGGTACAAATACCCCAAGGCGAAACTGGATGGCGACCACCTGACGTTCTCCCCTCGCCGCCACCATGCGGATGATCAACAGGGTTCATAACCACCCCTCGAACGGATGAGCGGCGACCCAGCCAACGTGAGCGACCAGCCTTTCCAAGCTTGATGTTTTTTTGATTTGGGTTTGATACAACACCAATAGTAGCGCGACAAGCACCCAAAATCATTCTGAGCTCTCCCGAGCCTAGACGCACTTGAACATATGCATCATCACGGCCCACAATTTGTGCGAAGGCACCAGCTGATCGGACTAACTGAGCCCCTTTTTGGGGCTTAAGCTCTAAATTGTGCACAAGAGTTCCCACAGGAATACTGGAAAGAGGAAGGCAGTTCCCCACCTTTATATCAGCACCTACACCAGACTCCACCACATCTCCAGCACTGAGCTTTTGCGGAGCTACTATGTAAGCTTTTTGTCCATCAGCATAAGACAAGAGGGCGATGTGAGCTGTACGATTAGGATCATACTCAATGCGCTCAACAGTTGCCTTTTGACCGTCGCGCTGTCGCTTGAAGTCAATAACACGATAGAGACGCTTGTGACCACCGCCACGATGGCGCATCGTCATACGACCAAGATTATTGCGGCCGCCACTTTTGTGCAAACCCTCCGTCAAAACTTTAATAGGACGGCCTTTCCAAAGACCCTCATGTGACACAAGGACGGTATTGCGTGTTGATGGGGTATATGGTGAAAAAGTCTTTAAATGGGTCATACCACTTGACCTCCAAGATCAATTGAACCAGACAGTAGACGCACAAACGCATAGGAGACATCTGATCGCTGGCCACGACGACCACGAAACACTTTTTTCTTTCCTTTGCGCACAAGGCGAGAAACAGACGAAACCTTAACTTTATATAAATCCTCAATAGCGCCCTTAATTTGGGTTTTTGTCAATTCAGGAGAAACAACAAAAGTATAACGCCCGAAAGTCGTAGCAGCCATAGATTTTTCAGTAACCACAGGCCGGCGAATCCCTGCGTAAACATTTTGAGAATTGAAAATATTAACCATCGAGCTTCTCCTCAAGCTGCTTTGCAGCCTCTTTGGAAATCAAAACATGCTTATGTCGGACTAGGTCATAAACATTCACTCCCTCAACTGGTAAAACATCAATATTTGGAAGATTAGAACCAGCTTGGCGCAATAAACCTACCTTCTCCTTAACATCAATAAGAAGAGTTTTTAAATGAAGATATGAGGCAAAAGATTTTGCGAAATCGGCAGTTTTCAAAGATGAAAGATCAAAATTATCAAAAACACACAAGCTATCCGCACGTAGCTTTTCCGAGAGTGCCGTTTTTAAAGCAAGCTTACGAAATTTACGTGTAAGTTTATGTGCATGTGAACGTGACTGGGGACCAAATATCGTTGCTCCACCACGAAACTGGGGTGATCGCAAGCTACCTTGACGTGCATTACCAGTGCCTTTTTGTCGAAAAGGCTTACGGGTCGTACCACTTATCATAGAGATGGTTTTTGTTTGATGTGTGCCAGCTTGACGCTTGGACAACTGCCAAGTAACCATGCGGGCAATAATGTCTTGGCGATAAGGAACACCATAGACAGCATCAGAAAGTTCTAGACTTCCCTTAACCACGTCATTAATTGTTTTTACACTAAGCTTCATTATATCACTCAACTATTCGCTTTTATCTTCAGAAACAACAGGATTGGATACGACATCCCGCGTAGGTTCTTGTGCCTGATTTAGGGGTACGTTGTCAAGGGACTTTTCATTTAAAAATGCCGCTGGATAAGGTAAGTCTGAAACCCCCGGACCTTTTACTGCATCACATATAGTGACGTATTGATTCTTTGGCCCAGGAACAGAACCAATCACCATAATCAGACTATTAGCGATATCCACACCGTGAACTTCAAGATTCTGCTTAGTCACACGGGTATTTCCCATCTGACCAGCCATTTTTTTTCCCTTTAGTACACGACCAGGGTCTTGACACATACCTGTCGAACCATGACTACGATGCGCTATCGAAACACCGTGACTGGCGCGTAATCCCCTAAAGTTGTGACGCTTCATCGGCCCAGCAAAGCCCTTACCAATGGACGTCCCAACAATATCAACTTTTTGGCCTGCAACAATATGGGAAATCGCAATCTCTTGGCCGACGACATAGCCCTCCGAATCCTCAAGACGAAACTCACGTGAAATTGCTCGAGGAAGCAAGCTGTTAGCGGAAAAACGCCCACGATCCGCAGCAGTAAGACGTTTGGTTTTCACGGCCCCCGTGGAAAGTTGGACAGCGGCATAACCGTGCTTTTCTGGTTTCTTTACATCAGTTACAACACATGAGTCATATTGAAGAACTGTCACCGGAACGACCTCGCCAAGGGCGTTGAAAACCCGGGTCATGCCAATTTTTTTAGCTATTAATCCTGATCGCATCATTTTCTACAACTTAATTTCTACATTAACACCAGCCGCAATGTCTAACTTCATCAGGGCATCTACCGTTTCTGGAGTCCAGTCCACAATATCCAACAATCGCTTGTGCGTTGTCAGAGCAAATTGTTCCCGAGACTTTTTATCAATATGAGGAGAACGTAATACCGTATAAACTTCCTGCTTTGAAGGTAAAGGAATAGGACCAAGAACTTTAGCACCTGTGTTATGAGCGGTATTTACAATCTGCGATGCCGATTCATCCAAGACATTATAATCAAATGCCTTAAGGCGTATGCGAATTGATTGATTTTTCATTACGTATAAATTCCTTATTTAATAATCTTAGCGACGACACCGGCTCCGACCGTACGCCCACCCTCACGGATAGCAAAACGCAGCCCCTCTTCCATCGCAATAGGGGCTATTAACTCAACAACCACTTTCACGTTATCGCCAGGCATAACCATCTCAACACCATCCGGTAACTCAACCGTACCCGTCACATCCGTCGTACGGAAGTAAAACTGTGGCCGATAGTTCTTAAAAAATGGCGTATGACGACCACCCTCTTCCTTCGTCAGAATATATACCTCTCCCTCAAACTTCGTATGAGGGGTAATCGAACCAGGCTTCGCCAAAACCTGACCACGCTCCACATCCTCACGCTTCGTACCGCGCAACAACAATCCAACGTTATCACCAGCTTCACCCTGATCCAACAGCTTGCGAAACATCTCAACACCCGTCACAACTGTCTTCGTCGTATCACGAACACCAACAATCGATACTTCCTCACCAACCTTCACAACACCACTCTCAATACGTCCCGTCACAACCGTACCACGACCAGAAATCGAAAACACATCTTCAACAGGCATCAAAAACGGCTTGTCTACCGCACGCTCAGGCTGAGGTATATAACGATCAACCTCACTCATCAGTGACTTAATCGCCTCAGAACCACGCTCCGCATCACGATTCTCAAGCGCACACAACGCAGAACCCTTCACCACAGGAATATCATCACCAGGAAAATCATAGCTCGATAACAGCTCACGGATCTCAAGCTCAACCAACTCCAACAACTCAGGATCATCAACCTGATCAACCTTGTTCATAAAAACAACAATCGCTGGAACACCAACCTGACGCGCCAACAAAATATGCTCCCGGGTCTGAGGCATCGGACCATCAGCAGCAGAAACAACCAAAATAGCTCCATCCATCTGAGCCGCACCGGTAATCATATTCTTCACATAGTCCGCATGACCAGGACAGTCCACATGCGCATAATGACGATTGCCTGTCTCATACTCTACGTGGGCCGTCGAAATCGTAATACCACGCGCACGCTCCTCAGGAGCTCCATCAATCTGATCATACGCCTTAAACACCGCTCCACCAGACTCAGACAACACCTTCGTAATCGCTGCGGTCAACGTCGTCTTACCGTGATCCACGTGACCAATCGTTCCTATATTACAATGCGGCTTATCCCGCAAAAACTTCTCTTTCGACATGTTGTCTCTCCTGATTAACCTAAGTTTGCCTTGACTTCCTCAGCAATATTGTGTGGAACCTGCGCATAATGATCAAACTGCATTGTATATTGCGCACGACCCTGGGTCATTGAACGCAACGTATTCACATAACCAAACATGCACGCTAGTGGAACATGGGCATTAATAACGCGGGCATTACCACGGTCATCCATCCCCTGCATTTGACCGCGTCGACTATTAAGGTCCCCGATGACGTCTCCCATGTAGTCCTCAGGCGTCACAACTTCGACCTTCATCATCGGCTCAAGCAAGCATGGAGACGCCTTACCGATGCCCTCTCGAAAAGCCGCGCGAGCAGCAATCTCAAAAGCCAGAACACTCGAATCAACATCATGGTAGGCACCATCAAGAAGCGTTGCTTTAAAGTCAATAACAGGGAAACCAGCAATAACACCACTCCCCATAGCTGAGACAATACCTTTTTGGACGCCAGGAATATACTCTTTTGGCACAGAGCCACCAACAATTTTACTTTCAAATGTAAAAGGAACACCCGGATCCTGCGGCTCAAACAAAACCTTAACGCGAGCAAACTGCCCCGAACCACCACTTTGTTTTTTATGGGTATAGTCAACCTCAAAAGGCTTCGTAATTGTTTCACGATAAGCCACTTGTGGCGCACCCATTGTAGCATCAACTTTAAATTCGCGACGCATACGATCAACAATAATATCCAGGTGAAGCTCACCCATTCCTTTAATAACTGTCTGACCTGACTCAGGGTCACTTGATACACGCAGTGAAGGGTCCTCTGCCGCTAAGCGGCCCAAAGCAATACCCATCTTCTCTTGATCAGCCTTTGTTTTTGGCTCCACAGCCGCCTCAATGACAGGCTCCGGAAATTCCATGCGCTCGAGAATAACAGGCTTTGAGAGATCACACAGCGTTTCTCCAGTCGTCGTATTCTTAAGACCACATAAAGCCACGATATCACCAGCTTCAGCAAATTTAATGTCCTCACGAGAATTTGCATGCATGAGAAGCATACGCCCGATGCGCTCTTTGTTGTCCTTCACACTGTTCAAAACTGTTACACCAGCCTCAAGTCTTCCCGAATAGATACGAGCAAAGGTTAAGGACCCAACAAACGGATCTGTAGCAATTTTAAAGGCCAGCGCCGAAAAAGGCTCACTCACGTCAGGATTACGCAAAACCTCGGCCTCGCCGTTCATAGCAACACCCTTAACAGCACCCACATCAAGTGGTGAAGGCAAATAATCAACCACAGCATCAAGAAGTGGCTGAACACCCTTATTTTTAAAAGCAGTGCCACACAAAACAGGGACAAACGAAGAGCTTAAAGTACCCCTACGGATACACTTCTTCAAAACATCAACGGAAACCTCCTCCCCATTCAAATACGCCTCCATGGCAGCATCATCCTGCTCCACAGCCGCCTCAATGAGCTTTGTGCGATATTCAGCCGCTTTTTCTTGGAGATCTGAAGGAATATCGACATAATCAAATTTTGCACCAAGCTCTTCGTTTTTCCAAACAATTGCACGATTATTGATAAGATCCACAACACCAGAAAAATCCACCTCAGAGCCAATTGGAAGCTGCAAAACGAGGGGGCTAGCACCCAAACGATCAATCATCATAGCAACACAACGATAAAAATCAGCACCGGTACGGTCCATTTTATTTACAAAACACATCCGCGGCACACGATATTTATCTGCCTGGCGCCAGACTGTCTCCGACTGAGGCTCAACACCCGCAACACTGTCGAATACCGCAACAGCACCATCAAGAACACGCAAAGAACGCTCAACCTCAATTGTGAAGTCTACGTGACCAGGGGTATCAATAATATTAATCCGATGATCATTCCAGAAACACGTTGTCGCCGCAGAAGTAATCGTGATACCACGCTCCTGCTCTTGCTCCATCCAGTCCATAGTTGCAGCACCCTCGTGCACCTCACCAATCTTGTACGAACGACCGGTGTAGTAAAGAACACGCTCCGTAGTGGTTGTCTTTCCCGCATCAATATGGGCCATAATGCCGATATTGCGATACATGTTCAGAGGTGTCTTTGTCGTCATTATGCTAACCTTAAGTTTTCTTACTAATTACCAACGAAAATGAGCAAAAGCCCGATTTGCCTCAGCCATTTTGTGCGTGTCTTCGCGCTTCTTCACTGCCGAACCACGACCCTCTGAAGCATCCAACATCTCCCCACAAAGACGATCTGTCATTGTTTTTTCTGATCGTGCACGCGCGGAATTAATCAACCAACGAATAGCCAAAGCTTGAGCGCGATCCTGACGAACCTCGGAAGGAACTTGATACGTGGCACCACCAACACGGCGGGAACGGACCTCCAGGGCAGGCCGCACATTATCAAGGGCAGAGCTAAAAATTTCAATACCGTCTTTTTTAGCACGCCCCTCAGCTAAGCCCACAGCTTGGTAAAAAATTGTCTCCGCCAAGGATCGCTTACCATCCCACATCAGGCTGTTGATAAATTTTGAAACAACAATACTCCCGTACTTGGGGTCCTTATTAATTTTCCGCTTTTCTGCAGCGTGGCGACGTGACATTTTTCTTTCTCCTCGATTACTTCGGACGCTTCGCGCCGTATTTTGAGCGACCCTGACGACGATCCTTCACACCCTGGGTATCTAGAGACCCACGGACAATATGATAGCGCACACCAGGCAAGTCAGGCACACGACCACCACGCACCAACACAACTGAGTGCTCTTGGAGGTTATGACCCTCACCCGGAATATAACTCGTGACCTCCATACCCGTTGTAAGGCGAGTACGCGCAATCTTACGAAGCGCGGAGTTCGGTTTCTTTGGTTTTACGGTTCCCACACGCGTACATACGCCGCGCCTCTGTGGGCAATCCTTTAGGGCCGGTGACTTATCACGAAGCTCTTGTGTTTTACGCGGCTTGCGAATCAGCTGATTAATTGTGGGCATAAAACCCCTTCCTTCTAATCAATTATATCTCGTGTCCTGACAGATAATGGAATTTGCCCAATTTCGCAATAGCAAAAAGAAAAAAAACACTAATTTTCCAATTATTTCCAGTTCTCTTCTATGAGAAATGCAAAAAAGGGTGGCGCAGAACCCCACCCTTCACAAAATTCCACAAGATTTTCTACTTAGTTTTCCGGTAAGCTCTCAGGATGAGGCTTAGGACCAAGAGAGGCATGAACACGATTCATAGCTGCTCCCGTTCCAGCTGGAATCAGGCGACCCACAATGATGTTTTCCTTCAATCCCTCAAGCGTGTCTATTTTTCCAGCAACAGCTGCTTCTGTGAGAACACGTGTCGTTTCTTGGAAAGAGGCCGCAGACAAAAAGGATTTTGTATGCAATGAGGCTTTTGTAATTCCCTGGAGAACCGGGAATGTTTGAGCCAATCGTAATCCCTCTGCATCCGCTTTTGCATTGATCTGTGCAAGTGTTTCTTTATCAATCTGTTCACCGATAAGGAGGGTGGTATCTCCTGGATCGGAAACCTCGACCTTTTGAAGCATTTGACGAACGATAACCTCAATATGCTTGTCATTGATCCGAACCCCCTGCAGTCTATAAACTTCCTGCACCTCATCGGTCAAATAGGCAACCAAAGCTTCGGAACCGAGAACACGTAGAATATCATGCGGAACAACACTACCGTCTACAATCACATCTCCGCGACGTACTTCATCACCATCCATAACAACGATGTGCTTGCCACGTGGCACAAAGTGCTCAACTGGCTCACCCTCTTCACCCATCGGCCGAATAATAATCCGACGTTTTGCCTTATAATCCTTCGCAAATTCAACTCGTCCATCAATCTCACTAATAATTGCGTGATCTTTTGGCTTGCGGGCCTCAAATAACTCAACAACACGCGGTAGACCTCCGGTAATATCACGTGTTTTTGTGGACTCTCGTGGAATACGAGCAATGGTTTCTCCACGGGACACCTGTGAACCAGACTCAACTGTTAGGACTGCATCAACAGGAATAAAATAGCGAGCCTCAGATCCATTAGGGAGCTTCAGCTGTTTGTCTTTTGAGTCGCGCAGAATAATGCGCGGCTTCAAATCGCCACCACGTGCATGCTGACGCCAATCGGTAATTACCCGACTGGACATGCCTGTACTTTCATCCAAAACCTCACGCATAGAGATACCATCCACAACATCCACATGATGGGCTACACCATCAGCCTCCGCAATAATAGGCATTGTATAGGGATCCCATTCAGCTATTTTTTGCCCTTTTTGAACAGTGGCATCTTCCTTCACAAGAATGCGTGCACCATAAGGAACCCGATGGCGTGCCTTTTCTGAGTTATTTTTGTCAAGAATAACAAGCTCACAATAACGACCCATCACAACATCTGTCCCATCCGGCGTAGACACAAGGTTCTTATTTGCAAAAGTCAAAACGCCCTCCACCGAAGATTCAATACTTGAACGTTCTGTGTCACGTTGAGCCGCACCCCCAATATGGAATGTGCGCATCGTCAATTGAGTCCCCGGCTCGCCAATTGACTGAGCCGCAATAACTCCTACAGCCTCACCCATATTCACCGGTGTTCCTCGTGCAAGGTCGCGACCATAGCACTTACCACACACCCCAAGTTTTGCCTCACAAGTCAATACAGAGCGCACCTTAATTTTCTCAACACCAGCCGCTTCAATGGCAGATACATGAGACTCTTCAATAATCTCATTGGCAGGGGCAAGAATGTCACCCGTTTGTGGATGCAGAACATCTCCAAGCGGAACACGTCCCAGAATACGCTCGGCAAGCGCAGTAATAACCTCACTACCATCCATCACCGCAGCAACCTCAAGACCACGCGTTGTACCACAATCTTCTTCATGAATAATCACATCTTGCGCAACATCCACAAGACGACGCGTTAAATATCCAGAGTTAGCCGTTTTAAGCGCTGTGTCAGCAAGACCCTTACGCGCTCCATACGTTGACGTAAAGTATTCCAGGACTGTCAACCCTTCCTTAAAGTTTGACGTAATGGGCGTTTCAATAATTTCGCCGGTAGACTTAGCCATAAGACCACGCATGCCCGCAAGCTGTTTCATTTGGTTTGCCGAACCACGCGCACCAGAATGAGCCATCATGTAAACAGAATTCAATGGCTTTCCAGGCTCAATGCGAGACAAACGCTTCATTAAGGCATCACTGATCTTATTTGTGCAACTGGTCCAGGCATCAACAACCTTATTATATTTCTCGCCTTGCGTAATAAGACCATCAAGGAACTGTTGTTCGTATTCGTTCGTGCGCGCACGCGTCTCGTCAACAAGTTCTTTTTTCTCCTCTGGAACAATGAGATCATCCTTACCAAAAGAAACACCTGACAGCGTTGCATACTTAAATCCAAGGGCCATAATATGATCAGCAAAGATCACAGCATCTTTTTGACCGCAGTGACGGTAAACTTCATCAAGAATTGCTGAAATTTCTTTTGATGTTAGCTCACGATCCACAAGACTGTACCCCAACTTGGCGTGCTTAGGCAAGGAATCTGCCAGAATCATACGACCAGGTGTCGTGTGGATAATTGTTGTTTGAAGCGCACCAAACTCATCCACAAACTCATAGCGAGCCTTGACTCTTGCGTGGAGCGAAACAATTTTCTCGCTCAGCGCATATTCAATTTCACTAAGGGTTGAGAAAACCATTCCCTCCCCTTTTTCTGCCTCACGAGAAAGAGACAGGTAGTAAATACCAAGAACCATATCTTTTGTAGGATTAATAATTGGGCGCCCATTTGCAGGATGCAAAATATTATTCGTTGACATTGAAAGAACCCGAGATTCTAACTGTGCCTCAACCGAAAGCGGGACATGAACAGCCATTTGATCGCCATCAAAGTCCGCATTAAAGGCTGTACAGACCAAAGGATGTAACTGAATTGCTTTTCCTTCAACAAGCTTTGGTTCAAAAGCCTGAATCCCCAAGCGATGCAGGGTTGGTGCGCGGTTCAGAAGAACGGGGTGTTCGCGAATAACTTCCTCGAGAATATCCCAAACCTCAGGACGTTCACGCTCAACCATTCGTTTTGCCGCCTTGATAGTTGCGGCCAACCCATATTTTTCAAGCCGCGAAAAAACAAATGGTTTAAAAAGCTCCAAGGCCATTTTTTTCGGCAACCCGCACTGGTGAAGCTTAAGTTCAGGGCCCACGGTAATAACAGAACGACCCGAGTAATCGACACGCTTTCCGAGAAGGTTCTGCCGGAAACGTCCCTGTTTACCCTTTAGCATGTCCGAAAGAGACTTCAGTGGACGCTTATTTGTTCCTGCCATTGGACGCCCTCGACGGCCGTTGTCAAAAAGCGCATCTACCGCTTCTTGTAACATGCGCTTCTCATTGCGTACAATAATGTCTGGTGCGCGCAACTCAAGAAGACGCTTAAGACGATTGTTACGATTAATAACCCTGCGATACAGATCGTTTAGATCAGAGGTAGCAAAGCGCCCCCCATCAAGAGGAACGAGCGGACGCAAGTCCGGAGGAATCACAGGCACCACGTCCATAATCATCCACTCTGGTTTTGTGCCGGACTCGATAAAGGCCTCCACAAGCTGCAACCGCTTCACAATTTTTTTGCGCCGCATCTCAGAATTGCTTGTTTTAAGCTCTTCGCGCAATAATTCTTGCTCTTTCTTTAGGCTGATGTTGCTTAAAAGTTCCTTCAGTGCCTCGGCACCAATTCCCGCCTTAAATGTATCTTCACCAAATTGATCCTGAGCATCCCAATATTCTTGTTCTGTCAAAAGTTGCCGAGGACTCAAAGAAGTCATTCCCGGATCAATGACGACAAAACTCTCAAAATATAAAATTTTCTCTAGATCTTTAAGCGTAAACTCAAGCGCTAAAGCCAAGCGACTTGGGAGTGACTTGGTAAACCAAATATGAGCAACAGGACTGGCAAGTTCAATATGCCCCATACGCTCACGCCGAACCTTTGAAAGCGTAACCTCAACACCGCACTTTTCACAGATGACGCCCCGGTACTTCATGCGCTTGTACTTACCACACAAACACTCATAATCTTTTACAGGGCCAAATATGCGTGCACAGAAAAGACCTTCCTTTTCAGGCTTAAAGGTCCTGTAGTTGATGGTTTCTGGTTTTTTTACCTCACCATATGACCATGACCGAATTTGTTCCGGACTTGCAACCGTAATCCGCAAGCTTTCAATACTTTGCGGCGTTTGAGAGTCTGTTTTTAGTAAGCGTGCTATTTGAGTAGACAAGGTTTTACTCCCGTTCCTAGATTAGTTATGCGGCCTGTTTACCAAGCTCGATGTTCAAACAGAGTGATCTTAGCTCTTGGACCAGAACGTTAAATGATTCCGGAACCCCCGCCTCAAATGTTGTATCCCCTCGAACAATAGATTCGTAGACTTTTGTACGCCCAGATACATCGTCAGATTTAACGGTTAGCATTTCTTGAAGAGTATAAGCAGCCCCATACGCTTCGAGTGCCCAGACCTCCATTTCACCAAATCTTTGGCCACCAAATTGAGCCTTACCACCCAGTGGTTGTTGCGTCACAAGACTATAGCGCCCAATTGAACGTGCATGAATTTTGTCATCAACCAAATGGTGAAGTTTCAAAATATACATATAACCAACAGTAACCGAGCGATCAAAAGCCTCACCTGTCCGGCCGTCATAGAGTGTAACTTGACCAGAAACATCTAGACCTGCCCGCTCTAGCTCATCCACAATGTCGCCTTCATGCGCACCATCAAAAACAGGCGTAGCCATGGGAACACCATGCGAAAGACGCGCACTCATCCTCAGAATTTCGTCATCCGAGCGCGCATCAATCTCTTTGGCATCTTTTGTATTGTGATAAATTGCTTTAAGCCCCTGGCGCAGATCTTCTGTTTTGCCTGTACCGTCTTTTTCCACCTTATCCAATAACGCGCGAACCTGATGACCAAGTCCCGCAGAGGCCCAACCAAGGTGAGTCTCGAGAATTTGCCCAACGTTCATCCGCGAGGGAAGACCAAGAGGATTCAAGATCATATCAACAGGAGTGCCATCTTCAAGATAAGGCATATCTTCAATAGGAGCCACGAAAGAAACAACACCCTTGTTACCATGACGGCCGGCCATTTTATCACCCGGCTGCAGCTTGCGCTTTACAGCAATAAAGACCTTGACCATCTTCAAAACTCCCGGGGCTAATTCATCCCCCCGACGGAGTTTTTCAATTTTATGATCATAGCGCTCCATTAACGCGTCTATTGTTTCGAGATGTTTTTTCTTAATCGCATCAAGCGTCAAAACAACCGCCTCATCAGAAACTGTAATATTTTTCCACTCAAGCTTCCCAAGCGTCTCAAGAGCATTTTCTGTAATCTCGGTGCCTTTTTTCATATCTTTATGTGTTTTGGCCACAACATTCCCGAGAAGAACCTCTCGCAGATTCGCGTAAAAAGCACGCTCAAGAATCTTTCGCTCATCCTCACGGTCGTTCACCATCCGAGAGATCTCCGCCTGCTCAATGGCTAATGCGCGCTCATCTTTCTCAACACCTCGGCGTGAAAAAACCCGCACATCAACAACCGTCCCCGTTATTCCCGGCGGCACACGCATTGAACTATCCCGAACGTCTGATGCTTTCTCGCCAAAAATCGCACGAAGCAGTTTTTCTTCCGGTGTTACAGGCGCCTCACCCTTAGGGGTCACCTTACCTACTAAAATATCTCCTGGCTCCACTTCTGCACCAATAGACACAATTCCAGTTTCATCCAAATGGCGCAGCGCTTCATCACCCACATTAGGAATATCACGGGTGATCTCCTCATGTCCTAACTTGGTATCGCGAGCCATTATTTCAAATTCATCCAAATGGATCGAAGTGAAAACGTCATCACGAGCGATCCGCTCAGAGATAATGATAGAGTCTTCAAAGTTATAGCCGTTCCAGGACAAAAATCCGACCAAAACATTCCGGCCCAGTGCTAATTCTCCCTCATCTGTCGAAGGACCATCAACAATGACATCGCCTTTGGTAACCATATCACCCACACACACAATGGGGCGCTGGTTTAAGCAGGTACTGTGGTTCGTTCGTTGGTATTTTTTCAGATTATAAATATCCACTCCTGGCGTTCCATCATTATCAGAAACATCAACGCGAACCACGATGCGGTTTGCATCAACTTGATCCACAACTCCAGAGTGACGCGCACGAATCACGACCCCAGAGTCCTGGGCTACCACTTTTTCCATGCCTGTGCCAACGAGTGGCGCCTCAGAGACAATAAGTGGAACAGCCTGACGCTGCATATTTGCCCCCATAAGAGCCCGGTTACCATCATCATTTTCCAAGAACGGAACTAATGCTGCAGCTACCGAAACAACCTGTTTTGGTGACACATCGATATAATCAACATCTCCTGGGGGGGCAATAATAAAGTCACCCGCCTTGCGACAATTCACGAACTCTTGCTCAAAGGTCCCATTGTCATTCACAGGCGCATTTGCCTGGGCAATGGTGCAACGCCACTCCTCCATCGCAGACAAGTACAAAACATCTGATGTTACTTTGCCATCAACTACTTTACGGTATGGAGTTTCAATAAACCCATATTTATTCACACGCGCATAGGATGCCAAGGAGTTAATTAAACCAATGTTTTGACCCTCGGGTGTTTCAATCGGGCATATTCGGCCATAATGCGTGGGATGGACATCGCGCACCTCAAACGTTGCACGATCTCGAGACAATCCACCGGGGCCCAACGCAGATAAGCGGCGCTTATGGGTAACTTCTGAAAGAGGATTTGTTTGATCCATGAACTGAGAAAGCTGTGAAGATCCAAAAAATTCACGCAGCGATGCCGCTGCTGGTTTTGCGTTGATCAAGTCATGGGGCATGGCGGTTTCAATATCCACGGAACCCATGCGCTCACGAATGGTGCGCTCCATGCGCAAGAGACCCAAACGGTAGTGATTTTCCAGCAACTCACCCACCGAGCGCACACGGCGATTCGCTAGGTTATCAATATCATCGATATCCCCACGGCCATCCTTAAGCTCAAGGAGGATTTTAATCATACGAATAATATCGTCGCGCGAAAGAACACGGTGATCGTCAGGCAGAGAAAGACCCAACCGCGAGTTCATTTTTACACGACCAACAGCAGAGAGATCATACTTATCCTTATCAAAGAAAAGTCCATAGAAAAGAGCCTCTGAACCCTCAAGGGTGGGAGGCTCGCCAGGGCGCAAAACACGATAGATATCTGCAAGCGCTTCGGCACGGGACATGTTTTTATCAATCGCCAGCGTATTGCGCAAATAAGGCCCTACATGGACGAAATCAATATTCAAAATCTCAAAGGAGGTGACGTTGTGAGCGTCCAACGACGCCAAAAGGGTATCCGTGATTTCATCCCCCGCCTCAGCAATGACCTCACCTGTGGATTTATTGGTAAGAGTCCGCGCCACAAATCGACCCATCAAGGATTCTGATGAAACAAGAATGTTTGTTACTTTTTGTTCCGCCAATTTCTTAAGAATGCGAGGGGTCAAGCGTGTCCCTTTTTCAACAAGAACACTGCCAGATGTTGCATCGACCAAATCGTCCGTTAACTTTTGTGAACGCCAAGCCTCTGCATCAAAGGGAATACTCCAACTTTTATTTTTTTGAGTCACCTGCTGTGGAGCGTAGAAAGTATTTAATATATCCTCACGAGACATGCCCGCAACCTCGAAATCCAGAGAGGCACTCGGAAAAGCATCGAGAACACCAGCCTTCAAACGCTTATTTGCCGTATCAGCATTATCCAAACACATGAGTAAGGTCGTTACAGGGACCTTGCGTTTTCTATCAATGCGAACATACAGAATATCTTTGGCATCAAACTCAAGATCCAACCAAGAACCACGATAAGGAATCACGCGAGCCGAGAACAGGTATTTCCCCGAAGCGTGCGTTTTGCCAAAATCATGATCAAAAAACACACCCGGGGAGCGATGCATTTGCGAAACAATAACACGCTCAACACCATTGACAATAAAAGTACCATGATCAGTCATCATAGGCATATCGCCCATGTAGATAGTCTGTTCTTTTATGTCTCGTATAGAACGAGCACCTGTATCTTCATCAATATCCCAAACAACAAGACGGAACGTTGCACGCAAAGGAGTCGCGTACGTCAAACCACGATAGCGACATTCATCTTCATCATACTCAGGAGAGCCCATCTCATAGGAGAGAAATTCAAGATGCGCACGCCCAGAATAGCCCACAATAGGAAAAACTGAATGAAAAACTTCCTGAATTCCACACAAACCCCTATCAGCAGGAGCCGTGCTCATTTGCAAAAAATCAGCAAATGATGATTTCTGAAGACCAATAAGGTCAGGAACCTCAGCCACAGCTTCGATGGAAGCATAGGACTTACGTAAACGATGACGCGATGTAAATGAATTAGCCATAAGCTGCGAACCCTTCTAAGTACGGTAAATGCCTGCAAATGCGCAAAATGGAGCACTACACCTGTAGCACTCCATAAGATTAAGACTCAGACAGGTTACTTGAGAGCAACCTTTGCCCCAGCTTCCTCAAGTTTCTTCTTTAGCTCCTCAGCTTCGGCCTTAGCAACACCCTCTTTAATTGTCTTAGGAGCACCATCCACAAGCGCCTTAGCTTCTGTTAAGCCAAGCCCCGTAATGGCACGCACCTCTTTAATAACATTAATCTTCTTCTCACCGGCCGCCTCAAGAATAACATCGAAATCAGTCTTTTCTTCTACAACAGCGACAGGAGCAGCAGCCGCTGCAGCAACAGGAGCAGCCGCAGAAACACCCCATTTTTCTTCGAGCATCTTAGAAAGCTCCGCTGCCTGCAGAACACTCAACGCAGACAAATCATTTACAATTTTATTTAAATCAACAGACATTTAGTATACTCCTTATAAGTTTTCTTTATTTATTCGCTTCTGCGTATGCAGAAATTAGTCGCGCCGTCATAGCAGCTGGTTCGGAGGCAAGACGGGCAATGCGTGTCGCTGGAGTGCTGATTAATGCAATAAGCATACCACGCAATTGGTCCAATGACGGCAACTTGGAAAGAGCAACAACCTCATCCCGGGAAAGAAGGACCCCCCCCATAACACCGGCAATCACCTCGATTTTTTCATTAGCCTGAGAGAAATCAACGATTGCTTTTGCAGCAGCAACCGGATCTGTGGCAAACGTTACAGCCGTGGGGCCACTAAATACACCCAGAAGCGCCTCAAAGGCTGTACCCTCAAGGGCACGGCGAACAAGTGTGTTCTTAGCCACACGATAGTTTGCCCCGACACTACGGATACGCTGACGCAAAACCGTTGCTTGAGCAACAGAAAGGCCAGATTGCTTTGTAACAAAAACAGCCTCTACTGAGTGGAACTGATGTGATAAATCACTAACAAAAACTTCTTTTTCTTGGCGTTGCACTTCAAACTCCTTAATAAATAATACGGACGCACGTAGGAGAAGACTGCTTATCTACGCGGGCGGAACATCATTAAACTTAACGTACCAGCGGTCTCAGACAAACGAACGCATGAGCCTTATACACTCATTATTTCACTTCAGCAAGCAAAACCTTTACAGATCCACCCATGGTTGAAGAAAGATGAACTGACTTTAAGAAAGAACCCTTCACCCCTGCTGGTTTGGCCTTAACAACCGCAGACGCAAAGGCCTTAATGTTCTCAATAAGAGACTCAACAGAAAAGCTTTTCTTGCCCACACCAGCGTGAACAATACCCGACTTATCGGCACGGAACTCAGCCTGACCCTTCTTTGCCAAAGAAACAGCAGCAGCAACATCTTGCGTCACAGTCCCTAACTTAGGCGTGGGCATAAGCCCCTTAGGACCCAGAACCTTAGCAACCTGTCCAACCATTCCCATCATATCTGGCGTTGCAACACATAGATCAAAGTTGATCTTTCCCTCTTTGATCATTTTCACGAGATCATCAGAACCCACGATATCAGCCCCAGCCGCTTTGGCTTCTTTCGCTTTTTCATCTTGTGCAAAAACAGCCACACGAACCGTTCTCCCCGTTCCATTCGGAAGAGAAACCATTCCACGAATGGTTTGATCAGATTTTCGTGTGTCCAAACTCAAACCCATGGCAATTTCAATACTTTCATCAAACTTTGCAGAGGCAGAATCCTTTATTGATACAACAGCATCTCTGAGAGAAACCTCAGAGTGCGGCAATTTTTCACGAATGCTTTTGATGCGTTTTCCCATAGTCATTACTCCACTACCTCGATACCCATTGAGCGCGCCGATCCAGCGACCATCTGAGAGGCTGCCTCAACATCTGTCGCATTCATATCTTCCATCTTGTCTGCGGCAATTTTACGAATATCATCCATCGTTAACTTACCAACAAGGGCACTACCAGGTGTTTTACTCCCTGCCTTTAGGTTGGCCGCTTTTTTGAGATAGAAACTCACAGGAGGTTTGCGCATAATAAAAGTAAACGTGCGATCCGCATAGGCCGTAATCACAACAGGAACAGGGGTTCCCGGCTCAAAATCATTTTGCGTTTTTGCGTTAAAGGCCTTGCAAAACTCCATAATATTAAGACCCATCGGACCCAGAGCCGTGCCAACAGGCGGTGCGGGGTTTGCCTTCCCAGCAGGGATTTGGAGCTTTATAATTCCAATTTCTTTTTTAGCCATAACGTACCTAGTTCCTTAGAATAATGAAGAAAACAATGCTTTATAACGCCTCTTTTACCGAATCACACAAATTATGCAAGCATTATTATAAAAAATATCAAAGTTTCTTTACCTGAGAAAACTCAAGATCAACAGGCGTTGGACGCCCAAAAATCGACACAGACACCTTGAGACGCAACCGCGCTTGATCAATTTCCTCCACAATACCATTGAAGGAGGAAAAAGGACCATCACAAACCTGAACTTCTTGCCCAATTTCAAAATCATCGACCGAGTGAACACTTGCGACGCCCTCTTCCAGCTGATTCATAATGCGATCAACTTCTTTTTGACTCACAGGGGCAGGCTTTCCTTGCGCACCCAAAAAACCTGTCACCTTGGGAATATTGCGCACCATGTGCCACGCATCATCGTCGAGTTCCATGTTAACAAGCACATAGCCAGGGAAAAATTGACGCTCGGCGTTCACTTTCTCGCCACGCTTTACCTCTATGACGCTCTGGGTTGGAACTAACACCTCTTTAATAAATCCGTCCAAACCCTTGCGAAGAGCTTGCTCTTTAATCATCTCAGCTACTTTTTTCTCAAAACTAGAATAAACATGCACGACGTACCAACGAGCAGCCATATTAACCCCCAAACCCTAGAACTTTACCAATAACAAACATGAGGGTATTGTCCACAAGAGCAAAGTACAGAGCAGAAATAACAGCCATAACACAAACCATTATAATAGAAACACTTGTTTCTTTTTGAGTTGGCCAGGTAATCTTCGCCATTTCTTGACGAACTTGGCGAACAAAGTGCGCAGGAGTTAATTTCGACATATATTCCTCGTTATCAGGTTGGCAGGAGTGGAGGGGATCGAACCCCCAACCTTCGGTTTTGGAGACCGACGCTCTACCAGTTGAGCTACACTCCTATAACACACAATGGGGGCATGAGCAAACACCCTACCCCCTTATGATCATTACGTATAAATTCCTTATTTAATAATCTTAGCGACGACACCGGCTCCGACCGTACGCCCACCCTCACGGATAGCAAAACGCAGACCCTCTTCCATCGCAATAGGGGCTATTAACTCAACAACCACTTTCACGTTATCGCCAGGCATAACCATCTCAACGCCATCCGGTAACTCAACCGTACCCGTCACATCCGTCGTACGGAAGTAAAACTGTGGCCGATAGTTCTTAAAAAATGGCGTATGACGACCACCCTCTTCCTTCGTCAGAATATATACCTCTCCCTCAAACTTCGTATGAGGGGTAATCGAACCAGGCTTCGCCAAAACCTGACCACGCTCCACATCCTCACGCTTCGTACCGCGCAACAACAATCCAACATTATCACCAGCTTCACCCTGATCCAACAGCTTGCGAAACATCTCAACACCCGTCACAACTGTCTTCGTCGTATCACGAACACCAACAATCGATACTTCCTCACCAACCTTCACAACACCACTCTCAATACGTCCCGTCACAACCGTACCACGACCAGAAATCGAAAACACATCTTCAACAGGCATCAAAAACGGCTTGTCTACCGCACGCTCAGGCTGAGGTATATAACGATCAACCTCACTCATCAGTGACTTAATCGCCTCAGAACCACGCTCCGCATCACGATTCTCAAGCGCACACAACGCAGAACCCTTCACCACAGGAATATCATCACCAGGAAAATCATAGCTCGATAACAGCTCACGGATCTCAAGCTCAACCAACTCCAACAACTCAGGATCATCAACCTGATCAACCTTGTTCATAAAAACAACAATCGCTGGAACACCAACCTGACGCGCCAACAAAATATGCTCCCGGGTCTGAGGCATCGGACCATCAGCAGCAGAAACAACCAAAATAGCTCCATCCATCTGAGCCGCACCGGTAATCATATTCTTCACATAGTCCGCATGACCAGGACAGTCCACATGCGCATAATGACGATTGCCTGTCTCATACTCTACGTGGGCCGTCGAAATCGTAATACCACGCGCACGCTCCTCAGGAGCTCCATCAATCTGATCATACGCCTTAAACACCGCTCCACCAGACTCAGACAACACCTTCGTAATCGCTGCGGTCAACGTCGTCTTACCGTGATCCACGTGACCAATCGTTCCTATATTACAATGCGGCTTATCCCGCAAAAACTTCTCTTTCGACATGTTTTTTTCACACCCTTTATAGAATTACTTAATATACTCATAACACAAAAATAACCGTGGGGAATGGTATTGATGGAGCGGGTGATGGGAATCGGACCCACGTAGCCAGCTTGGAAGGCTGGAGCTTTACCACTAAGCTACACCCGCACAACATTTCCCAGGGTGGTGGAGGGAGTAGGATTTGAACCTACGTAGACATACGTCGACAGATTTACAGTCTGTTGCCTTTGACCGCTCGGCCATCCCTCCAGATACCCATTACGTCTTTACACCAAAACTTTCAGGATCTCAAGGCGTAATACCAAAAAACATTTCCACGCAAAAAAGAGTATGCAAAAAATGCCTGCGAGGGAATCACACAGGCACCTCGTACGTAAAAACTGCTGAGGTTATCAAAAAAGGGTGTGAACATTACTGTGAGATTAAGCTAATCTTAGGAAATAAAAATCCCTCATTAAGGGCCATTTCCATTCTCTCGATTCCTCAGCGCATGCTCAAGATCCGGCCTATTGGCATAAACATCACACCGTGCTTTCCCAAGGTTATCTTTATAGGTATGGATATTGATACTACCGCCGATTGTTGCAGGATCAATGTTCTCTACAGGGCGCCCTTGAAATAAACATGAGGCAGAAACTCTAATGTTTTCCTCTCGAAAATCGCCAACACGGCCGGAGAAACGCTCCACGAGCGTAAGTGTTAATCGCCGCGTGCTATTTTTTAGAACATCAGGCACATCCTGTTCGCCCGTGTATCGATCAACCCGCCGCGCATCCAAGCGCGGTACGGTGGCAACGATACGACTCATATGGCCAGAGCTTCCCTCTCGTTGCATACCAGAGCCTTGCTGTTGGTGTGCAATAACAACTCCGTCGTGGCTGGGATCAAAAGAGCCATCGGTGTTTTTAATAAAGAACCTGAAGTTTTCAATCGCGCCCCCCGTCGATGGCTCAAAAGTTCTTGATGTTCTATCCGTCACCGGATCGCTCGATTGATCCGACTGAAAGGACATGAGGGAACGACGCATACTTTCTAACTCTGACATCATGCGATCAACATTACGAACGAGGTCATACACTCTGCTGTTTTCCTGTCGATCAGACTCGCCGGAATAACGCGCAAAGAGCTTTCCCGAACCCACAGTCACGTAAACAAATACAAGAAAAACCATTGAAAAAATATAATATTTAATAAGCTTTTTCATTTAATTAAGAATCTTTTTAATCACCTCATCATACACAATATCTGTTTAAAAACGGTTAAATTATTTATAAATAAGGAGCATTAGAATATAAAAACCATATTTTTCAACAATAGTTATGGCTTCTCTTAGACGCCAACAAGAGGGGATGTAGTCTTATGAACGCACACTTGCTATTGGTGTTTTTCACAAAAACACCAAATTCTTCAACGTTCTGTGAATAATATCTTTCACCAGTAGTCGTAACCGCTTATATTGTTTGAAAAATTGTAGTTTTTCTGACGTGAAGCATTTTATTTATGGCACGCACTCTGTGCAACACGCACTGAGAAACCCTCAACGGACGCTGTACAGACTTCTCACCAGCACTTCAGCAGCAACGATGCTAAATATTGGCGCAGGAATTCCTCATGATATTCTCGAAATGGGAGCAATGAGTCGCATATGTGGCAATGATGCCGTTCATCAAGGAGTGATCCTCTATTGTGACCCCCTTCCCCAACCCAATCTCGGGAATCTTTTGAAACACCTTGCCAAAAACAAAGGCGCGCACACTCTGCTCATCTTAGATAATCTCACCGATCCTCAAAATATTGGCGCCATTGTTCGCACATGTGCCGCCTTCGGCGTCAAGGGAATTATATGCCATGACCGTCAAACGCCTGCCACAGAAACACCAAGTCTTGTAAAAGCAGCCTGCGGAGCCCTTGAGTACGTCCCTATCACCCGCGTCGGCAACATTGCAGCCACGCAAGAAACATTGAAGGAAAACGGCTATTGGTGTTTGGGCTTAAGTGAGCATGCACAAACAACACTGGATAAAGTCCCAACATACGAGAAGCTCGCAGTGGTGATGGGATCAGAAGGGAAGGGAATTCGCCCCCAAGTTCTCAAAAATTGTGATATCACAGCTCGTATAGCAACCAATCCCAATTTTCCCACACTCAATGTATCCGTTGCAACGGCTGTTACACTTTCCACACTTACTTTAGGGCACAAATAACCATGGATCTCCTTGCACACCCCCCTCTATATTACATACTTGCATATTTTATTGGAGCGATCCCGTTTGGTTATATCTTTACAAAAGTCCTCACGCACAAAGATATTCGCCGATTTGGGTCCGGAAGCGTTGGAGCAACCAATGCCTTGCGATCAGGGAGCACACTTGCCGGCATTGCAACACTCGCCTGTGACACGGCAAAAGCATACGGGTGCCTTGCTTTTCTTAAGCATATCGGGGCCAATGTCCATGAAATAGGTTTCTCAGGGATTATCCTGATCATTGGGCACTGCTGGCCACTCTGGTTAGGATTTAAGGGGGGCAAAGGTATTGCGGTTTTCTTGGGGATAATTTTTACACATGATTACTTTCCCTATGCGATGACACTTCTGGGGGTTATTCCCGCCCTCATTATTATTAAAGCCACACGCCTGTCGTCACTCGGGACATTAACAGGGATATCTTTGAGCCTTGGGTACGGGCTTTACGCCCAACACATTGCATTTCTCTATGGAGGCATCATGTATGCCCTGATTATATGGCAACATCGTGGAAACATTCAACGCCTTGTTTACGCAGAAGAGGGGCGTATTTAACCGTGACATCCTACACAAACATTTCTGGCCACGCCCCCCATGACCCCATGAACAGTAGGTATTGGTACGCTCTTGCCCGCTGTAAGGGAATGAAAGCGCCCTTGTTGCGTGCCTATCACAAAGAAAAAAGATCGCCCATATCCTTGGCGCGAGAGGCACCCTGGTCTCATCAAATAGACGCGTTTCTTGAAGAGCATGATTATCTATATCCACACACGCTATCAATAGAAAAAATAGAACAAGTCCCCCAAAATACGGGTTATATTCTTGCGTGTGATACGCACTACCCTGATTGTCTTTTTCAGCTGGACGACGCTCCATCAGTACTGTGGTATCGTGGAAAAAACACCCTTTTATCAGTACCACAAATTGGGGTGGTCGGCGCGCGTAATGCGTCTCTCAATACACAAAAGTTTGTCCAGAAAATTGTCCGGGAATTGGGGGCCCATGGATATATTATTACGTCAGGTTTTGCAAAGGGCATTGATACCTGTGCGCATGAAGCAAGCCTTTCAACTGGCACAATTGCGGTTCTTGGGTGCGGAACTGATGTCATCTACCCCCAGGAGAATAGGGCACTTTTTGATACGTTAGAAAAATTGAATGGGCTCATTATTAGTGAGTTCCCCCCTGGGACTCCTCCTCGTGCCCAAAACTTTCCGCGCCGGAACCGTATAATTGCCGCGTTGTCTCAATCTATTCTCGTCGCTGAAGCGGGTGCAAGGTCAGGATCCCTTATAACAGCCCGCCTCGGAAACGAACTCGGGAAAGATATCTACGTCATTCCTGGTTTCCCCGAAGATCCTCGCTTTATCGGAAGCATTGAGTTGCTCAAGCAAGGAGCTATCCCCCTTAGCACCGCAACGGATATTATAGAAAACTGTTTTGCCAAAACACCTATTTTTCATCAACGGGCACAAAAAACCCAATCACCCTCATTTTTTCCTGACTCATCAATTCTTGAAGGATACACAGCGGCTCACCAGCAAGTGTTAGAACTCCTCAGTTTCAGCCCAACACCCATTGACGACCTTGCCGTAAAATGCAAAACATCAATGGATACTCTGTGTCAGCTGATCGCAGAGCTTGAACTTGAAGGAAAGATCGCACGCACCCACGATCAATCACTTGTCTTGACTTACTAGTATAGTGGAGGTTTCCCAGCCCTATGGCAAAAATTGTTATTGTTGAATCGCCCGCTAAGGCGCGTACCATCCAAAAATATCTCGGCAACACCTATGAGGTCATTGCCTCTATGGGACACATTCGTGATCTTCCCTCCAAGGATGGCTCCGTCAACCCTGATGCAAATTTTGCTATGGTGTGGGAAAGTGACCCTCGGGCCAAAAAACAAATTACTGCTATTGCAAAGCTTGTTAAAGAGGGAAGTAGCCTTATTCTAGCAACCGATCCAGACCGCGAAGGAGAGGCAATTTCTTGGCACATTGTTGAAGCTCTGCGTGAAAAAAAAGTACTCAAGGATCAACCAATTACACGGGTTGTTTTTCACGAAATCACCAAACGAGCTGTCACCGAAGCCATTGCTAAGGGCCGTGAAGTTGACCAGAATTTGGTTGATGCTTATCTTGCGCGTCGCTCTCTTGATTACCTTGTCGGTTTTTCCCTGTCTCCCATCTTATGGCGAAAACTCCCTGGAAGCCGTTCAGCAGGGCGAGTCCAGTC
This sequence comes from Alphaproteobacteria bacterium, assembly GCA_023898725.1. Classification (NCBI taxonomy): domain Bacteria; kingdom Pseudomonadati; phylum Pseudomonadota; class Alphaproteobacteria; species Alphaproteobacteria bacterium. Next base: position 636,669 of record CP060236.1, on the reverse strand, counting down.
TGTAGCACTGCGCCTCATTACAGAACGTGAAACAGAAATAGAAGGCTTCAACGCCCAAGAGTATTGGCATGTTGAGGGACAATTTCTTGTTGGTACCCACAAACCATTTGTCGCAAAACTAGTATCCTACAAAGGTGAAAAGCTTGATAAATTTTCCTTGATCAAGGAGACGCAAACGCAAGATGTGGTCGCAACCCTCAAAGATCTCACCTATGCTATCTCCTCTGTTGAGACAAAACAAACGCAACGCAAGCCTGCTGCACCTTTCACAACCTCCACGTTGCAACAAGAGGCAGCACGAAAACTAGGGTTTGGTGCCCGCAAAACCATGCGTATTGCCCAGCAACTGTATGAAGGAATTAACATAGGTGCTGAAAGTATCGGTTTAATTACTTACATGCGTACAGACGGTGTAACAGTTTCCCAAGAAGCTATTGCAGGGGCACGAACACACATTGCAAAAGCATATGGTGGTGATTATCTGCCTGCAGATGCGCGCGTTTATGCGACGAAAACCAAGAATGCTCAAGAAGCCCATGAAGCAATACGTCCGACAGATATCACCCGCACCCCTGATGGGGTCAAAACCTATCTTGATGATGATCAGCTCAAGCTTTATACAATTGTGTGGCAACGCATGGCAGCGTCCCAAATGGCAAACGCTCGCTATGACCAGTTAAGCGTCACCATCAATGATGCATCAAAAGATCATACGTTTCGTGCAACAGGTTCAACGTGTACCTTTGATGGGTTTCAACGTGTGTATCGTGAGGGCAGGGATGAAGCAGATGAGGACGACGAAACAGAAAATCTTCTCCCACCCGTTAAATCCAATGAACGTGCCGATGCGAAGACTGTTACAGGGCATCAGCATTTCACCCAACCTCCTCCCCGCTACTCAGAGGCAAGTCTGGTCAAAAAACTCGAGGAGCTAGGAATCGGACGTCCCTCCACCTACGCCTCGATTATCTCAACCTTACTGGAGCGGAACTATGTGCGCCTAGAGAAAAAGCAATTTATTCCCGAGTCTCGAGGACGCATAGTAACTGCCTTCTTGGAGCATTTTTTCAATAAGTATGTCGCTTATGATTTTACCGCAAACCTTGAAGAAAGCCTTGATGAAATTTCTCGTGGCGAAAAAGCATGGCTCACTGTTTTAGGGGATTTTTGGCAAAATTTCACAGCAAAAATTGCCGATGCAGGGGAACTGCGCACCTCTGAGGTGCTGGATAGGCTGAATGATGACCTTGCACAGTTTCTTTTTGGTGCACAGAAAGATCGCTCCTGTCCCAGTTGTAGCAAGACAGATGGTGGAACTCTGAGCCTTAAACTTGGGAAGTTTGGGGGTTTTATTGGCTGCTCACGCTATCCTGAATGTAAGTTCACACGACAATTTATGGATCAAAGCACTGCGGAAGAGAGCATCACTGAGGGTGATGGGGCAGAATCCAATGAGCCAAAACTCCTTGGTACAGATCCTGTGTCAGGGCTTGAAATAACCCTTCGCAAAGGCCCATACGGGGCCTACCTACAGTGGGGTGAGGCTACAAAACCCAAAGAAAAGCCTAAGCGTGCCACACTGCCGCGCGGTGTTACACCCACCAACCTAACCTTAGAAAAAGCCATTGAAATAGGACAGCTACCGAAAACTCTTGGTAAGGAAGAGGAGTCCGGTGATGATGTTGTTCTTAATATAGGGCGATTTGGTCCCTATGTGAAGGTTGGCAAAATTTTCGCATCTATTCCTTCATCCATGGATATTTTTGAGATATCCTTAGCGGAAGCAATTGACCTTTACACAAAAAAGAAATCCGCTCCTCCCCGAGCGTTCGGACGCAAAGCGAAAAAATGAGCACAGAAATCCCTTTTCCCACATCTGCAGAGATTCTTCATTATATTGAGCAAAATCGGGGAGAGGTCACGCGGCGGGAGTTAGCTCGAGCCTTTAAGATTACCGCCAACAACCGTAACAACTTACGACATATCATTCGTCAGCTATGTGAGGATGGACACCTCCAGATTTTTCGCAATAAACTCTCACGGTTACCACTCCCCAAAATTCTTATTGTTGTCATTAGTGAGATTGATGAGAGAGGTAATATTCTCGCCCGCCCCGATGCCGGACATCTTGCAGGGTTAATTCATATACAAGAAAATGAGAAAACCTATCACCGTATTGGCGATCGCCTCAAGGTGCGTATTGAGGAAAAACTGGAAAGTTATGCCTATACAGCTAAGATCATTGAAACCATCACGAATCAAACAACACGCATTACTGGTGTTTACACTTGTCACCCTCAGGGGGATTTTATCGAACCCACAGAACGTGGGTGGCCACCCAAGATTTCTGTAGATGGCAATGGCCATCACCCAAAATCAGGCGATATTGTGCTTGCAAAAATTTCCCAGAAGCACCGCACCTTCCATGCAACCGTCGAAGAGATTCTTGGTCACTGCACCGATTCTCATATTTTAGGGTTGATTACCCTACACAACTATAAGCTGCCTCTTGCGTTTCATCCCGATGCCCTTAACGAAGCTGAAAAAGGCACTATACCAACGATTGCTGATCGTGTGGACCTTCGGAACATGCCACTTGTAACGGTTGATGGGGCCCATGCCCGGGATTTTGATGATGCTATTTTTGCGGAACCAGATCCAGACAACCCGGACGGATGGCACCTCGTGGTAGCTATTGCAGATGTCAGCTATTATGTACAACCAAACTCTGCGCTTGATCGCGAAGCCCAAAACCGTGGAAACTCTGTCTATTTTCCTGATCGCGTTGTTCCTATGCTTCCAGAAAAACTATCAAATGATTTATGTTCCTTGAAACCACACGAGGATCGTGCATGTCTGGCGGTTCACTTATGGATTGATAAAAATGGCATCCGTAAACGTTATAAATTTGTGCGGGCTCTGATGCGCTCGCACGCACGATTGACGTATCAACAAGTGCAGAACCATCTAGATGGGAGGGAGATTGACGCACCCAAAGGTTTTGATACTGTCCAACTGAATCATCTTCTTGGTGCATACCATGCTTTGCGACGCGCACGCCAACATCGAGGTACGCTAAACGTTGATCTACCTGAAACTGAAATACACGTTGATTCCACAACGGAAGAAACATCTTTTGCGACGGCCGACCGTTACGATAGTCACCGCATTATTGAGGAGTTTATGATCCTTGCAAATGTTGCAGCAGCCCACATGTTGCAGCAACACAAAACACAAGCGATCTATCGCACCCATGAAATTCCAGATCCTTTGAAAATTAAAGAATTGCGTGACACGTTGAAGGCTCTTGGTGTTCCCCTCCCTAAAGGTGAAATTCGCGAGCCTAAACACTTAGATCAAATTCTACAACACGTTTCGGATAGCCCCCTACAGCGCCTCGTGAGTAAATTAGTTTTACGCACGCAAACTCGTGCCATTTACAATCCAGAAAACCAAGGGCATTTTGGGTTGAATTTGCCACAATATGCCCATTTTACATCCCCTATTCGTCGCTATGCTGACTTTGTTGTGCACCGTGCCATTCTGCATGCCATGGGACGTGAGAAACACACACCCTTTAATCGGCCTGAAGTTGAGCGCATTGCGAACCACATCACGCAACGAGAACACCAAGCAGATATGGCAGAACGCTCGTTGCGGGAACGCTATATGATTAATTATCTGAAAGGTCACAGGGGAGGGTCTTTCAAAGGTATTATTGATGGGGTTACCAAATTTGGCCTTTACGTAGAACTTGATGACTATCCTGCTTCCGGATTTGTTCCACGTGAAACATTATTGGGCGATCGATACAGCTATGATCACAAAACCAATCGTATGGTCGGCCAACGAGGAAAACATATCTGGAGCCTTGGAGATATTGTTGTTGTTACCGTCGTTGAAGCAGATCCCCTGCGAAAGAAGCTACTTCTTGCGATAAAAAAGCGCCTCCAATCTGTGGCAGAAATCGCCTTGCATTAATAAATTACGAGAAAAAATTACCATCAAAACTATAGAATTTTTTTATCTGAAGGTGAAAAGCCAGGCTGTGAAAGAAAAACACACAACCTATTCGTAAAGGAGACCCAAAAACAAGGGACTCTTAGGAAGTGTTGCGCCTGACTGGGAAAATAGCTATACATGAGTAATAAAAAGTAACTCCATACTCACTATGCTTACTCGGCAAATTCGTACGACATTTTTGGACTATTTCCAGAGGCACAGCCATCAACACTTGACATCAAGCCCTCTCATTCCCCACAGCGATCCAACGCTTATGTTTGTAAATGCGGGAATGGTTCCGTTTAAAAATCACTTTACGGGCGCTGAAGAACCCGCGGCACCGCGCATCACGTCTGTCCAAAAGTGTGTCCGTGCTGGGGGTAAGCACAATGATCTCGAGAATGTAGGACATACAGCGCGTCATCATACGTTTTTTGAAATGCTGGGGAATTTTTCTTTTGGCGATTATTTCAAAGATGAGGCTATTGCCTTCTCATGGAATCTTCTGACAAAAGAATATGATATAGATCCTCAGCGCCTTTACATTACACACTATCATGAGGATCAAGAGGCTGCAGATATTTGGAAAAAGGTCACCGGATTTGGATCAGATCGCCTCATAGGAATCGCAACATCTGATAATTTTTGGTCAATGGGGGACACAGGTCCGTGCGGCCCTTGTTCGGAAATTTTTTATGATCACGGGGCACATATTGCTGGCGGCCTACCGGGAACACCTAATGAAGATGGCGATCGCTATGTGGAGATTTGGAATCTTGTTTTTATGCAATTTCTCCAACATGCTGATAGAACGCGCACACCTCTTCCTAAACCCTGTATTGATACCGGCATGGGGATTGAGCGCATTGCGGCCGTTTTGCAGAATACTCATGATAACTTTGAGACGGATATTTTTAAAACCCTGATCAATGGATCCGCCACCTACTCACAGACAGATCCCCAAGGGAAACATGCTATCTCTCATCGGGTGATTGCAGACCACCTGCGTGCCTGCTGTTTCTTAATCGCGGATGGTGTGATGCCTAGTAACGAAGGGCGAGGATATGTTTTACGACGTATTATGCGTCGTGCCATGCGGCATATTCATATCATTGGCATTGAGAATCCCTTTATGCACAGACTAGTAGCTATACTTCTTACCTCGATGGGGGAAGCGTATCCTGAGCTTGTGCGTGCGCAATCACTCATAGAAAGTACGCTCCTTCGTGAAGAAGAGCGCTTCCAAACAACCTTGGGGAAAGGCCTACACCTCCTCCATGAGGCAACAGCCTGCCTTGGTTCCACGCAAACTCTTCCTGGTGATGTGGCATTTAATCTTTATGATACTTACGGATTTCCTCTCGATCTCACACAAGACATCCTGAAATCTCAGAACATCACCGTTGATAAACGTGGTTTTGATGATGCCATGGCCATACAAAAAGAACGCGCACGAAAATCTTGGGTTGGATCAAGCGCAAGTAATGATGACGCCCTCTGGTTGGAGTTCAAGGCAATCCATGGAGATACGGAGTTTGTTGGATACCATCATACATCCGTCACGAATGTCATTTGCGGTCTTTTCGATGAAAACGGGGCACCTGTTGAAACACGGACAGAGGGACAGAAAGGGTATTTGCTCAGCAACGCCACCCCTTTTTATGCTGAATCTGGGGGACAAATCGGCGATACTGGTGACATTCTGGGAAAAACGCCCCAAACGCATGCTACGGTTACAGCCACACACAAAAAGGCGGGGGGGCTTCACGTACACACTATCCAAGTTACACAGGGTGTTTTTACCGTTCACGATTGTATCACCCTCACTATTGATACAAAACACCGCACTGCCGTTCGTGCGCACCACTCTGCCACACATCTTTTGCACAGTTCCCTCAGAAAATTCCTAGGTACTCATGTCACACAAAAGGGCTCTTTGGTAACGGCAGATCGGTTGCGTTTCGATTTTAGCCACCCTGACAGAGTTGACGATGCTATGCGCAGAACCATTGAAGCAGACATCAATACAATTATTCGTGCAAATGCCTCTGTAATTACGACAGAGATGACCCCAGATGAGGCAATTACCAGCGGGGCCTTAGCGCTTTTTGGGGAAAAATACAGTGATCGCGTCCGTGTAATTCGTGTAGAGGAACCATCCAATCAAACGGCCTACTCTGTGGAACTTTGTGGCGGCACTCACGTCGCACATACAGGGGAAATTGGGGTTTTTGTTATTATTTCTGAATCAGGAATTGCTGGCGGTATCCGGCGCATTGAAGCGTTAGCGGGAAAAGCTGCCGAAGAGTATCTTTTTTCTCAGCGTGATATTCTAAAAGTTGCATCAGAAACCCTCGGATGCACATCCGCTGATGTTCCTGAAAAAACCATTAAACTTCTGAGAGACAACAAACGTCTCGCAAAGGATCGTAAGGTAGGCCACACCCAAACAGCAACAAAACATCAGGGCTCTGATTTGCGTGATATGCATGGTATAAAAGTTCTTTTTAAAACGATGAGCGGTGTTAGCCCCCAAGATCTTCGCCCCATGGCAGATCATGCAAAAAAAGACCTTGGATCTGGCATTGTTATTTTGTTGAGCACTAATGAGAGCAAAGCTTCTTTAGTAGTTGGCGTAACGGATGATCTCACCAATCGGTATAGCGCTGTTGATCTTGTAAGGGCTGGTTCAGAAGCCCTAAACGGTACAGGTGGTGGTGGACGACCAGACATGGCACAAGCCGGAGGCAATACCCCTCAAGATCCTGCTCGTGTTTTCGATGCAATTGCTTCTTTTTGTTCCTAAGCATGGAGAAACTATTAACTATTAGATCTATATCTTTGGGATATCTGGCTGCGAAAAGTTTTTGATAAAACATTGTATGCTTCATTAATTTTTTTCATCTGCTCATGACTTGTGCGGGAATTTTTATTAATATCTGGATGATGTACTTTGATAATTTGCTTATAGGCTCTTTTTACGTCATCAAAATCACAGGGATATTCCAATCCAAAGAAAGCCAACGCTTTCCCTTCAGGGGTGTGTGGCGGAAAAAGATTACGCTCTTCTTCCGTCAATTGCACAGATCGCCCTACAGCTTCCAGGACCTCGAAACGCAGACGAGCACTCTTGGCATGGTGTTCGTGAACAGGCCATGATGGCCGCTGCCAGGTTAAATCAGCGTGCTGGTGACTTTGAATAGCCCCAGGTGTCATGCCTTTGTAAAAATTCCAATCAGAATTATAACTGCGCACATGGTTCAAACAAAACCAATGATACTCTCGCAAATGCCGATCTTTGGGAGCACGATAATGAGCACTCTCGCAACACCCCTCGTGATGACAAACCGGTGTAGTGTTCTGCGCCTCATCGAAAACAGGCTTTAATGTTTTTTTCAGTCGTGCCATAACAGGCATTAATATGAGAGTGGTTTACGAAAAATTCAAGAGATATGATTCGAACAATGCGAATAAAACAAGTTTTGTCGGCTGCACTCAGGGATTGCGCTCTCACCATTACAAATGATTCTGCCAAACATGCTAAACACAAGGAAAATCCCGGTGGTGAAGAAACGCACCTGATAATCAGGGTTATCAGTACTCACTTTCAGGGTATGAGCCGGATTGCACGTCACCGCTATATTCACAGCTTACTAGCAGCCGAATTTCATACGGGATTGCATGCTATCACACTGATTCTGCTTGCTCCTGAAGAAAAGGTTCTTGCTCTCAAGGAACCCCATAACTAGTACTAAAGGATTTCTTCTTTACGTGCAGGTGGTGTTACTTTCAGAAGGGTTATTTGGTTACGCACCCGCCGTAGCACACGAATCCGAAACCCCTGTATCATATACGCCTGACCAACCGCAGGAATACTGCGTGACTCATACAGAAGAACACCCGCAAGCGTACTTGCATTTTTATCACTCAGCGACCAGTCAAATTGACGGTTCAAATCACGAATTGTGGTGGCACCCTCAACAAGATAGCCACCATCTTGTGTTGGCACAGCATCTTCACTTTCAACATCAAACTCGTCATTAATTTCACCCACAATTTCCTCGAGAATATCTTCCAAACAAACGATTCCCTCAAAGGACCCATATTCATCTACAACAATAGCAAAATGTTTGCAGCGCTGACGAAAGGCCTGTAGTTGATCAAGAAGCGTTGTGGTTTCAGGAATAAACCATGGTTTATCCGTCACATCCTCCAGCACAACCTTCGAGGGATTATTGCCGGCATCAGCCAATGCATGCAGGTATCTCTTTGTGTGCATAATACCCACAATTTCGTCCGCGCTTCCCCGCACAACTGGGATACGGGAATAGGGGCTTTTAAGTACTTCTTGCAAAATCTTTGCAGGCGCATCGTTCAAATTCAGCATCAAGACATTTTTGCGATGGATCATTATTTCAGCAATTTTCACATCGGCAAGATCGAGGATACTTTTTAACATCGCTCGCTCCTGGGCTTCTTTTGATGAAGCCCCTTGATGACTATCGATAAATCCCCGCAAATCCTCAACCGAAATAGTTGATTCAAAATTGCTACGAACCCGTACCCCAATTACACGCAAAAGTGAGGAAACTAACCATTCGATCCATTGCACAAGGGGGGACACAACAAAGAATAAGGCATTCACAAATGGAACCGAGAAAAATGTGAATCTTTCAGGAAAATTAAGGGCAATCGTCTTTGGAAGAACTTCAGCAAAAATCACAAGAATAACCGTCATCATTGCTGTTGCAACGAGCATGCCCGATTCACCCAGCGCCTGAGTGAACAAATGCGTCGTTACCGCCGAAGCAAGACTGTTATTTAATGTATTAGCAATTAAAAGCCCTCCCAGCAATCGAGCCATGCGTTTGCGTAGTTTTAAAACACGCCCAGCAGCCTTATTGCCTGCACGTGCACTGCGTAGCAATCGCGGATTAGAAGCAGCCACAAAAGCAGTCTCAGCTGCAGAAAGAACACCAGAAAAAGCCACGAGAAAAAGAACAAGAATCACATAAAACGCTAAAGACATGAAGAAAAAGCTAACCTCTATTGTAAGGGTATTTTATCACGAACGCATACACACGCCGCGCAATGACCTTCGCACAGTTCAACACCGAGTATCAAGAATTTCCTTGAACTTCTAATGAATTGACTTTAGCACTGAAAACCATAAGGATAAAATTTTAAATGACAGGAATACATAAAAATGAGGCTTTACCGATCGTTCGGCACCGTTGCCCTGCACACTATAGGAAGTCGCATTTTTGGATTCTTCCGCACCATGATGATGGCAAGTTTTCTTGGGCCTGGCCCCATAACTGATGCGCTAACGATGGCCACCAAATTCCCGGCTGTTTTACGCCGTATTTTTGCAGAAGGTGCCTTTAACGCTGTTTTCGTGCCCATGTACACGCGAGAACTGAGCACACATGGCAAGAAATCGGCACACGCCCTCGCACAAGATATCTTCAATATTTTATTCACTACACTAATCATTCTTGTGATGGTTGCTGAAGTTTATATGGAGAATATTGTGACGTTTCTTCTTCCTGGCTTCGTAAGCACCCCTGAGCGTCTTATGCATACCATCCTTTTCACCCGCATCACTTTTCCGTTTATTCTTTTTATCTCTTTGTGTGCTTTTTACAGTGGAATTTTAAACTCACATCAGAGATTTTCTGCTGTTGCCTCATCACCAACGTTGGGAAATATTGCTATTATTGTGGTATTCCTGGGCCTCTACCCCTTTATGGAAAACAAAGGCGTTCCCATGGCCATTGGCATTCTAGCATGTGGGATAGTGCAATGGGCTTGGGTGTGGTTCCCAGCTCACAAACTGAATATTTCACTGACACCGCGTCGACCCCACATTACCCCCACAGTCAAGAAGTTCTTTCGAAAAATTATCCCGGCCCTTGCCGGTGGCGGTGTTGTTCAAATTAACATTCTGGTGGGTGCAATGATTGCCTCCAACCTTCCCAATGATCGTGTATCCTATCTTGAGTTTGCAGAGCGCTTGAACCAACTTCCCTTGAGTGTCATTGGTACGGCAATCAGCACTGCCATGCTCCCTACGCTTGTGCGCCAATTTAAAAACGCTGATATTACCCATGCGCTTAATACCCAAAATAAAGCCCTTGAATTAGTATTGTTTTTAACACTTCCTGCTGCTGTGGGCTTGTTTTGTCTTGCTGATGTTATTGTTACAGTTCTCTTTGAACACGGGAAATTTCTCGCTTCTGACACTGCTGCCACAGCGGGGGCATTGCGCATGATGGCAGTAGGTCTTCCTGCTTATATTCTTGTGAAACTCCTGACGACAAGCTTTTTTGCTAATGAAGACACACGCACACCTCTAACCACCGGGGCTCTTTCAATTATCCTTGACATTGCTTTAAGTCTTGCGTTGATTGGGCGGTATGAACATATTGGCATTGCCGTAGCAACAGCGCTTGCATCCTGGGCAAATACACTGATGCTTTTCATGATTCTTTGTTCCCGGAAGCAGTTCCTTATTTCCAAAGCGTTGCGTCTGTTTATAGCACGCATCTTAGTAATTTCCTTTGGATTTGCAGGCTTTTTAGTCCTTTTGAAAAGCATTATAACTGGATGGCAGGACACATGGATTATCCACCAAATTATCGCACTCTCTGCTTTTTTGATTCTTGGGATAGGCTTTTACGCGCTTTTATGTCATAAAAGTGGCACATACGATGTCCTCCTTTTTTATAAACAGTTTACGCGTAAGGGCGCAGAATAAATGCCACATCACAAACGTATCATCTCAGGCATACAAGCCACTGGACGCATCCATCTGGGTAACTACCTTGGTGCTATTCGCAACTGGCTATCACCAACGCACAATATTCATGAGTGTTTTTTCTTTATTGCGGATCTTCATGCACTTACGGTGGACACAGACCCCACTACCCTGCAATTTAATGCCCGTTTTTTACTCGCAACCTATATTGCTTGTGGGATTGATCCTCATAAACATGTTCTTTTTCAACAAAGCCATGTTGCCGAACACACCGAACTATACTGGCTTCTGGGTTGTCACACACCCTTAGGATGGTTGAACCGTATGACACAATTCAAGGATAAGGCCGGGAAAAATAAAGAAGTCGCCAATCTTGGTTTATACGCTTACCCCGTTCTCATGGCTGCCGATATTTTGCTATACCGTGCAGATGCCGTACCTGTAGGAGACGATCAAAAACAACACCTTGAGCTTACCCGTGATATCGCACAATCGATCAACCATCACTATGACGCGCCTGTTTTTACAGTCCCTGAGCCTCTGATTGTTGCGCAGGGAGCTCGTATCATGAGTTTGCGGGATGGCACAAAGAAAATGAGCAAATCAGATCCTTCTGAGCTCTCTCGTATCCTTTTGAATGACACAGATGAGGCTATTGCAGTCAAAATTCGCAAGGCAAAGAGTGATGCCTTTCCTTTTCCAGGAACAATAGTAGAGGCACAAGAAAGACCAGAAGCTTTTAACCTTGGTCAAATATACAGTGCTCTTACCAATCAATCACTGGCACATGTGTGCGCCCTATGGGCGGGTAAAGAGTTTTCTGTGATTAAAAAAGAGCTTATTGACTCTTGTTGCGCAACTATTGGGCCCATTCGTGAAAAAATAGCCCTCCTCATGGAGAACAGGGATTATCTGGATGATATCTTACGAAAAAATGCCCATAGAGCCAAAGAGATAGCACACGTAACACTTGCTAGTTATAAGCACTGCTTGGGTCTGGGCATATAGTTTACGATCTGTTTTTACCATTTTAATAACCATAGAAAAACCTCAGCTTTAATAGCTGAGGTTTCTCTATGCGCACGAACATAATGCAGCATTTTATTTTTTTACTTCAGCGGCCTTTTGCACCTGGCGCCGAATTTTTAACAGCGACGTGTCAAGCTTAGCCGCGCGGGAATTCACGAGAAACTGGTCAAGGCCTCCCTTGTGCTCAATCGTACGGATTCCGCGTGTCGATAAACGAAAACTAAACGTGCGCCCAAGGATCTCACTCAAGAACGTTGCTTTTTGCAAGTTCGGCAAGAATCGCCGTTTGGTCTTGTTGTTTGCGTGGCTGACGTTGTTCCCCGTCTCAGTTTTTTTGCCCGTTACAATACATACACGTGACATATAAATACCTATAATAAATTATAGATCAGCTGTAAGGTATTTACCATCCTCAGTCAAGAGTTTTCCCCGCGTTCTTTGCAGATATATTTCAAGGGCAACCGGGTGGCACATGAATGTTAGCACATTACATATGTACACATAACGGGGCACAAACGCCAAGGTATTAAACATAATTGTAACTATATACCCCATCACAATCATACTTATAAACACGAGAGAAGATGCAAGTTTTTCCGCGCGCCGCAAACGCACTCCCCAGAAAAAATATAGCAACAAAAAGGGCGCTTGAGTGATATAGGAAAAAACACGAGGCGCAAGGGCTTTTACTTGATCATTGAAGGGTTTTTCTATCCACGGACGAGGGTCATCAGCGGCCACATTTGATCCAACGAACATACGATATACACCATATAGGCGATGCTGCATGTAGGCAAAAGGATGCGCAATGAGGGCTTTGCACCAACGATCCTGCAGTTCCACACGTTCAGCTTCCGAACGCGTACCCCGCAAAGGTGCCTGAGGGAAAGTCACAAGAGTTTCCCACTGATCCGTATAGGCATCCTTAATATCTTGAAGAACAACACCTGGCCTGCTGTTCAGAAATTCTGGTACAGCCCGGATATTTGCATAGTACGAAATGGCTGCCAAATCGTATATCTTCACCCACTGCCACGAGTGTGTGGGTTGGATGCGCGCGACGCCCTGACTATCCAGATAGCTAAAACCCATTCCAGCTGCAACGCCTACAACCAGGCTTGTCGCCATTATCAGCAAACGGCTTTTCAACAGTGTTGACTGCATAAGTGCTCCGCCTATAAGAAGAGGAATTATAAACCGCACTTGGTATTTCATAGCAGCCGCATAGAAAAATAAAAACAGAACCGCCGCTAGTCGCCCCCTGTGCAAGCGCCGATCGTGCACATGGGCGTGAATCATTAATGCAATGGCCGTAAAAATTGCATAGATATAGTGGGGTTCCCGAAGAATAATCGCATTTACATGCAGGTATACCGGATAAAACGGCAATAATAGGGCAAAAATACGGGTGATTGGTTGGCGCAAGCTACCCACCAAATAATAGATACCAACCCACAGCAATCCAACTTGGATAAGGAACATAGGTATTTGTGCCATTATCTGAGGCCATAAGAGTGACCATAGTTTGATGTAGGCAACTGGCACATGTCCGGTGAATGTGCCTGCCTGAGCAAGAGATAATGCTGTCAATGAGTCCGGCTGAAGCACACCAGGCCACAACACAGCCACATTAAATCCATAGAGAACAACACACCCGAGAAAGAGGTGGCGATTTATGCACTGATTAATATATACAAAGATCGTCATATGAGGTCCTTATTACACAACCAGTTGCGGTGATGATTTTTCCTAGCACACGGTTTGGACACATTCAACACAAAGCTAATCTGAGGGTGCAAGAACCTGACGTAATGCGCCTACATTAGAGAGTCCATGGAGGGAAATCCCTTTAAGATTCATGGTTGTTTTGTGAGGAACAATCGCCTTGATGAAACCCAGTTTTTGGGCTTCCTTGAGGCGTTTTTCTGCTTGGGAGACCCGACGAATTTCACCCGTTAAACCAATTTCCCCAAACATCACAACAGACGAAGGCAAAGGAACCCTAACCATCGCAGAGATCAACGCGCAAGCAATGGCAATATCCGCTGCAGGCTCTGTGATACGCAAACCCCCAACAATGTTGAGATAAACCTCTTTATCACTAAAGCGGTATCCTGCATGGGTTTCCAGAACAGCCAAGATCATATTAAGGCGGTTAACATCATACCCCACTGCCGAACGCCGCGGCACGGCCATTGTCGTTGGCTGAACAAGCGCCTGTACTTCCACGAGGAGCGGACGCGTCCCCTCAATGCCCGAAAAAACACAAGACCCAGGGGCATCGTGTGCGCGCTCCTGTAAGAAAAGAGCAGAAGGATTGGTGACTTCTGCCAACCCCTCAGCTTCCATCGAAAAAACACCGATCTCATCCGTTGGTCCAAAACGGTTTTTGACCCCGCGTAAGATGCGAAACTGATGCGTGCGATCACCTTCAAAGTGCAGCACTGTATCTACCATGTGCTCCAAAACACGCGGCCCCGCAAGGGTTCCCTCTTTCGTAACATGACCCACTAAAATGATGGCTATATTTTTTGTTTTTGCTATACGAATAAGCTCCTGTGCACAATGACGCACCTGACTCACACTCCCTGCGGCTGAGTCCAAGTCCTCATGGTGCATCGTTTGAATAGAGTCAATTACAACAACGTCAAGCGTAGGACTTTTTTCGAGATAACTCAGAATCTCTACCATCCGGGTTGAGTTGGCCAAAGGCATGTCGATATCCTCAACACCCATACGGTGGGCGCGCAACCGAATCTGATCGTGAGCCTCCTCTCCGGAAACATAGGCTATTGATTTTCCTGCTTGAATAAGCTTGGTAGAAACCTGAAGCAAAAGTGTCGATTTTCCAATACCGGGATCACCCCCGAGCAAAAGTACAGACCCAGGCACAATCCCCCCGCCACACACACGATCAAATTCTTGGACAGTAGTCAAATGACGCGCAGAGGTAGGGGAATCCTCATCAGTAACCAACGATTGAAATGCCATTGCTCCGGTATCGGCACGCACTTTGGCCCGTGACGGACTCACTATCTCCTCAGTGATAGTATTCCACACATGACAAGAAGGACACTGGCCTGTCCACTGGAGAGTAACTGAACCACACGTATTACATACAAATTGTCGTTTGGGCTTAACCATAATACACGCTGATTCCTGAATGACTGCTGCTATAAGAGTGATACTGAGATATTAGGATTTCGGTGTCAATGGACCCTCAAGGCGACCATTCACAAATTGTTCAACAGCTGGATTTTTTGATGTGTCCAAATTTTTCACATCATCATGCCACAAGATCTTCCCTTGATGGATTAATGCCACACGATCCGCAATCTTACGGGCGCTTGCAAGATCATGTGTGATAGTTACAGCCGTTGCACCCAGCTCTTTTACAGACGTAGAAATAAGATCATTAATGACTGCACTCATAATAGGATCTAAGCCCGTTGTGGGTTCATCAAAAAACACAATTTCAGGATTCGTTATAATGGCTCGAGCCAGCGCTGCACGGCGCAGCATTCCACCAGAAAGTTCAGCAGGATAAAGAGAAGCAACACGCGCTGCCAACCCCACCGCCGCCAGTTTTTCCATAACTTTTTCATGAATTTGTCGTTCAGTAAGATCTTTTTGTTGACGAAGGCGGAAACTGATATTATCTGCAATTGTCAAACTATCAAAGAGGGCTGATCCCTGAAAGAGCATACTCATGCAAGAAATAACACGCTCTTGAAGGCTCGTCGACGCACCAACCATTTCATGCCCACTCACACAAATAGAGCCACTGTCAGCACCCAATAACCCGAGAATACATTTTAGCATCACAGACTTACCTGTCCCTGAACCACCAAGAACAACCAGTGACTCCCCCCTGTTTACGGTGAGATTGACCCCGTTCAAAACAATATTTGAGCCGAACGCTTTGTGCACGCCCTTCAGGACGATGTGTTTGTTATCTGTCATTGGTGAAACATCAGTGCTGTTAAAAAGTAGTTAGACAAAAGAATCAAAATCGACGCAGCAACAACAGCATGTGTTGTTGCCTCACCCACCCCCTGGGCTCCCTTCTTTGAATAAAAACCATTGTAGCACCCCATAAGGGCAATAAAAAACCCAAACACTGACGCCTTCACGAGTCCTGAAAAAACATCTTCAAACTCCAGAAACTCAACCGTGTCGTGCAAATAGGTCACAGGATTAAACCCAAGCTTATAAATACCCACTAAATACCCCCCCATGATTCCGATAACATCGGCAATACCAACCAATACCGGAAGAACTATAACAGCCGCTAGGATACGAGGGCTTATAAGATACTTGAAAGGATTGGTTGCCAGCGTAATCAGTGCATCCAGCTGTTCGGTTACACGCATTGTGCCAATTTCCGCAGCCATGGCAGCACCGACACGCCCCGCAACCATAAGTCCGCCCAAAACGGGCCCCAACTCACGTGTCATTGAAAGAACTACTACAGTGGCAACAGCCTTACTTCCTCCTGCAGACAAGCGACTAACTCCCGTATCTGTTTGCAACGCCAAAACCATACCAGAAAATACGGCTGTCATTCCCACAACAGGCAGCGAGTAATAGCCAATCTCTAGAATTTGCCGCACGAGTTGTCGCCCATAGTAAGGTGGCGTAAAAATATGCACAATGGCTTTCATGGCAAAAATACTGATAGATCCAATACCCCATAAAAGGTTCAAAAATGTGCGGCCTATATTCGGTAAAACATTCATTTTTTTTCAGCAGCTCCTACATAAATACGATTACGCGTACGGGTTATCAGTGTTAGTAGTTCTGTCGTAATTGAGCCGCCGTTTTTTGCCAGCTGACGCAAAGGTACATGCTGGCCCGCAAGTTCAACCCAACTATGAGCACTTAAGGCATTCTCTGGAATGTCTGTAACATCAACAGTACATAGATCCATGCTAATGGGACCTACCACGCGCGCCTTCCTCCCTGCAATATACACTTCGGTATGATTGCTTAAACTTCGTATCCACCCATGGTAATACCCTGCGGCCAAAACTGCAACACGTCCGTTGCGTTGGAAACGATATGAGCCTCCATATCCCACAGAGTCTCCTTTTTGCACAGCATGGATATGGATCACACGCGCCCAGAAACGCAACGCAGGAACCATATCAACATTTGACGAGTTAAACCCATAAAGCCCCCCACCAGGGCGTGCACAATCAAAATGAAACTCCTGTGGAAGAAAAATACCCTCTGAGTTCACCAAACTTGCAGGAACGCCAGGAAATAGACGGCATCCCTCACGAAAACAACCAAGCTGGCTATAATTAAGGTTGTGATCTGGGCTCGGACTGCATGCCAAGTGACTCATAAGCATTTTTACATCGAGACCATCAAGAGCCCCAGAATCTGCTGCAATGCGCTGTAGGTCACACAGCGCAAACCCTGTTCTGTTCATGCCTGTATCCACATGAATGACAGCCGGCAGTTGCCTCCCCACCTGATGAGAAAACTGTTGCCAACGCAACAATCCGTCACGGTTAATCAACACAGGAATAAG
Organism: Alphaproteobacteria bacterium; assembly: GCA_023898725.1. NCBI lineage: Bacteria > Pseudomonadati > Pseudomonadota > Alphaproteobacteria > Alphaproteobacteria bacterium. The sequence goes on along the minus strand of CP060236.1, from coordinate 619,339 downwards.
GTTATGACGAACCAGTATATCCTCTGTATTGGGAAGAACCCCACTGAAGATAAATATATCAACATCGTGGGGAATACAAGAACGCAACTCTACCCCCTCATCCACATTAGCAACAAAAAAGTGCCTGCAGCCTACCGCATAAAGCTTTTGGGCCACACCCACCGCACCGACGCCATAGGCATCAGATTTCACAACAGCTGCACACACGCTCCCTGTGAATTGCTCCTTCAATCGCAAGTAATTGTAGGCAATAGCATTAAAGTTCACTTCGAGGACGCAAAGCGTTTGTGGGCTCACTCCCGATAACGCTGGAGGGGACTGGCGATAGTCTTGAATCAACTGTGCATACATCTTATCAAGGTATGATGGGATTGCATTTAAGGTATTCACATAATTCACAGTCATTTTTTGTATGCACCTTGTTCCTACAATATACATCGAATGAGATCAAAAAAACTACGTTTTTTTCCTTTTTTTCTTGAGGTAAAGCGCACACGGTGTCATCAATAATGTGAGGGGTGAAGCAAAGACAATCCCAAATACAATTGCCGTAGACAACTGCACCCACCAGTGACTCGAGGGAGCATTAAAGGTAATTTCCCTTCCCAGAAAATCAATATTAATACGCAGCATTATTGGCAAAAGACCCAAAGCCGTTGTAATCTGGGTCAAGAGTACAGGCCTCAAGCGCTGCGCACCTGTCAATAAAAGTGTCTTGCGAAGATCTTTTCCAGGTGCATACAACCCATCAAATGTATCTATCAACAGGATATTATTACTCACAATAATACCAGCAAGGGCAATAAGACCAATTCCACACATCACCACACTAAACGGCAAATTCATTACAAGAAGCCCCACAAAAACACCAACACTGGACATCATAATTGCACTAAGAATTAGTCCTGCACTAAAAAAGCTATTGAATTGGGTCACTAACACAAGCATCATTGCAAAAAGAGCTATTACAAAAGCCTTAACAAGAAAAGCTCCCGTTTCAGCTTGGTCTTCCTGATCTCCCTTAAAAGTAATTTGAACGGCCTTATGAAATGGCTGCTGAGCAATCCACACACGCAACTCATGAATCACATCACTGGCAAGAACACCAAAACGAACGTCTGCCTCGAGAGTGACAGCACGTTTGCCATCTACTCGCCGAAGCGTTGTTACTTTTGGGATGGGATTAGATGTCGTAAAATAACTGATTGGCACCAGTCCTTGGTCTGTTTTGACACGCAACCGCTCAAGCTGATCAAGATTGCGATAGATCCGAGGATAGCGAACAACAATATCAATCTCATCACGGGCACTATCAGGCCTATAACTGCTTACTTTGACGCCATTTGTGACTAACCGCACAGCACTTCCCACGGTTTGGACATCAGCCCCGTATTTGAGGGCCTCCTCACGATCAACACGTATACCCCAATCATAACCAGGAAGAGGTAAGTCATCACTATGGCTTAGCAACGAGCGCATCTCTCTCAGATGGGCTTTCACGGCATGCACAACTCCCTCCATAGCCTGAGGAATCTCGCTGGATATTTGGATTTGGACCGATTTTCCTGTTGGGGGTCCCTTTTTTTCTTTTTCAATTTCAATATCAAGCCCAGCAAAACTCTTCAAATCTCTCGCTAATGACTTGATAATATCTTCCGCTGAACGGCGATGACGCCAATCAGCAAGCTCAAGCGTAATGAGCCCAATAGTATCTTCTGTAATTTGTTGCGGTTTCCGGGAGCCTCTTTTTTTACCAGCACGTGTAAGACACGTGTTCGTGTAGATAGTATCAATATCAGGCTTATAGGCAAAAATTTTCTGCTCAACGCCGCGCACCAGTTTGTCTTTTTCACGCACAGAATAATTCCCGCGCGCTTTTACTTTCACCAGCACTTGATCGGGCTCAATCGTGGGAAAAAATTCAATCCCCTTACCAAAGCGTCCATAGAGCATCAAAACAACCACCAAACTCAGCATTCCCCATCCCAACGTTTGCCAGGGACGATCCAAGGCTTTATCTAAAACCCTGACATACCACGCTGTAAGTGTGTCAGCTTGGCTCAGGTCTCCGGCCTCTAAGGCTTTAATAGATTCAGCATTTTTGAGCCCGGGGTGAAAGCCAATTTTGTGCATTAGCGATCCAATCGTTGGCACAAAAATAATTGCCATCAGAAGCGATGCACTCAATACTGCAATCAAGGTAATTGGGAGAAATTTCATAAACTGACCCACAAACCCCGGCCAAAACATCAGGGGAAAAAAAACAATCAGCACGGTTATTGTTGAGCTTAGAACAGGCACAAACATGCGTTGTGCTGCTGCTAAGTATGCATCAGCATAACTAAGACCTTCTGATATTTTTCTATCCGCATACTCAACCACAATAATAGCTCCATCGACCAGGATGCCCACCGATAAAATGAGACTGAATAGCACAACAATGTTAAGCGTGTATCCCATCAAATAAATAACGAAAACACCCATTAAAAAAGAGCCAGGAACAGCGATACCAACCAGCAGGGAGGATTGGGGTCCCAAGGTGACAACCATGACCGCAATCACAAGAATGAGGGCAGCAATGACATTATTTTGTAAATCACTGAGAAGATTTTTTACCTGCACAGATCCATCCTGCGTAAAGCTTACACGCAGATTATCCGGCCACTTTGCGGTAACTTGCGTAACAAGAGACTTGACCTGCGCAACCGTCTCAAGAATATTTTCCCCCGTACGCTTAGAAACCTCCAGCGTTACCGCATCCTTTCCATTGCTACGGGCATAGCCGTCCAGATCTTTAAAAGAATCCCGTATTTCCGCCACATCTTTGATTCGCACAACACCTTTCGTATCATGAAGAATAGGCATATTAAGCAACTGGTCTACGCTTTCAATCAACCCTGGGACCTTGATACCAATACGCCCCTTGCCTGTGTCCATAAATCCAGCAGGAACCAGTTTATTGTTGCGCGCCAAAACATTATAGACATCAACGGGGGATATTTTGTATCCCTCCAGCGCCAGGGGATCTACCAGAATTTCAGCAACTCTTTCTTGGTCACCGCGAATGCTTGCCTCCAAGACAGCCGGAATCTCACTCTCGATTGCATCTTGAAGTTCTCTGGCCTTCTCATACAATGTCCGACGAGGAACTTCACCAAAAAGATTGACTACCAAAACAGGAAAGAGACTTATATTGATTTCACTCACTGTTGGCCTATCCGAATCCTGGGGTAAATCAGGGATGACATCCTCACTTTTATCCCGTGCCTCCCGTAATGCTTTATCAGCATCAAAGCCTGCTTTAAATTTTATAAGCACACGTCCTCCACCCTCAAAGGCGTAGCTTTTCAACTCTTGTACCCCCTCAAGACCTCGTAATTTTTGCTCAAGAGGCCGTAGCAACAATCTCTCGCTATCTTGCGGCGAAATCCCTTCATAATTTACATCCACAGAAATAAGGGGGATTTTTACATCAGGCGCTGATTCCTTAGGCATTGTCATAAAAGCATAAAAACCAAACACGATAAAAAGCGCTAACATAGATAGCACTGTGCGATAGTAGGTAAAACATGCTTTTATTACTGAACCCATGACAATTATTCCCCCTCCACCGGAATGACTTCGCTTCCTGTTTGGGCATACTCATGACCATCGGTGATGAGACGGACTTCATCCGGTAGACCTGTAACAACAGCTCCCCTATGTGTATGGCTCAAAATGGTTATTTTTTGAAAATATACCCGATTGTCCGCCCGTAAGATTTTGACACCAAGCTCACCCGCATCACTGAAAGAAAGATGGGCAGGAGATAGACGATAGGATTTCTGAGGAATTCCTTTGATATAAACCCCCACGGGCGTACCAATACGCACACAGTTATCAGCATTATTAACACCAACTTCTACACGAAATAGGCGGGTTGTTGGCTCTGCAGCACTGGCAATAAACGTAACACTGCCTGGATATTTCTTTCCATCGCGCATTCCAACGCGAACAGAATTGCCCACGTGAATTGCCTGAAGGTCCTTTTCCGTCGCATACGCCGTCACCTTAATAGGATTTGTCTCAAGAACAACTCCCAGGATTTCTCCCGGCCGCACGGAAGCCCCTACTTCAACAGAACTTTCTTCAAAAACGCAATCAAAAGGAGCAAAAATCTCCATATCTTTAATGCGATCCCGGGCTTGTTCTCGTTTGGTATTGGCTGTTTTAAGGGCTGATTTGGCTCGCGCAACATCCGTTTTAGAGCGAAACTTTTTTTTCGCAAGCTTTACTGCAGCCTGGTATTCAATTTCACACTGCAGCACTAGTGACTCTGCCTCCGCAAGCTCTTGTGCGCGCGTTTCAAGACTAAGCCGAATCAGCTTTGTTCCTTTCTCATGTCGCGTGCCTGTTTTGGCTATAATATCACGTACCTTACCTTCTATATCTGCACGAAGAGAAACTTTCCGATTCTCACCTGTCAGGCCTCGCAACGAAATGATAGGATGTATCACTTGAGCACGCATCGCATGAACCTTGACGCGCACAGGCTTTATAGGGGTTTCATTCGGACCTCCCAAACGTATCGCCCCAGACGCAAACCATACAATGACACCCGTGCAAACCCCAAAAACCGTTAGATGTCTCCGCACCCATGCACGTAAATTCGTCTGATTGTGAACGCCCGGAAAATCACGCACCAATGATATAGTCAAAAAATATTTCTGAAGCATATGCATGAATTTTTGAGAAACTGTGGATATTTTTTTTATGAATATCTTGAACAATGTAGAAGAGTCCCAACTATTTTTTTTTCAATCAACAGAGGCTACATTAGCACATTATACTTACTTAAAAGTTTAATTAAATGCGCCTCATCACACTCGCAAAAAAACCATCACGCCCTTGCTGTAGGGGAAGCAACCGCAAGTACCTATCTGAATATGTTTGCCATGGACCTGGCAGAAGGTGACGTAACCGTACGTCAACACACCTAAATTCAGGGTGTGTGTCAAGAAACCACTCCACGTTCTGGGTGTTTTCAGCTTCAAACAACGAGCAGGTTGCATAAACTAAAAGGCCACCCCGCCGAACCCGTGATGCCCCAGCGGCCAGTACTTCGCGCTGACAAATTTGGTATTTCTGAAGATCTTCAACAGTGATAAACCAGCGCATATCAGGGTTTCTATGCCAGGTTCCCGAACCTGAGCACGGTGCATCAACTAATACCCAGTCAAAATTCGTAAATGTTGTATTGGACGAAAGTTCGTGCTGATCCGCAAAGTATATATTTTTTGCTCCGGCACGCTGGGCACGCTGACGCCCTCGCATGAGGCGTTTGCGATCAATATCCGAGGCAACAATTTTACCCTTATTCTTCTGAAGAGCTCCTAGAGCAAGAGTTTTCCCCCCTGCCCCCGCACAAAAATCCAAACCATAATCATCTGGTGTAGGGTTAATAAGCGCACACAGGATTTGCGATGATAAATCCTGGACTTCAAAGTGTCCTCTCAGATATCCTGGACTTTGAGTAAAGTTCCCTCGAACCACATGAATAGCCGTTGCTACCTCATGGGACGGTTTAGCGACAACACCACAGCGCTCCATTTCTTTCATAACTCTTTCAACCGATGAGATCAGTGTGTTCACCCGCACTGTTTGCGAGGAAGGCGCCTCAAAACTACGCATCACCTCTTGACCTAGGGGATGATTAGCTAGCTTATCCTCAATCCAGAAGGGAACGTTGCACCCGGGGTATCCGCCCTTTTGCCCGTGGATGATATCACTATAAGCGGTGCATATTTTTGAGCAGTGATCTTTATATGCATTATCAGGATACATGTCACAAAACAGCTGCGTACGATCTGCACCCGTACAGGTACAAACAACAAAACAAAGGAGTTGCTGGATATCTGCATGCATCAAAAGAGCCTCATAGGAATGGCCCGGATGGAATGACACAGCTGTGATAATGTCCATGCAGCGGCGAAAATTCCGAAAAACTTGATAAACATTCTCCTTACTCGCGCGGCGTGTTTTTGATCCTATGTGACGGTTCTTAATGAAATACAAACGGCATACTTCGTCCAAGGGCATACGCCCCTGGCAGCGTTGTGCCACAATCTGACAGGAATGGAAAAGAATATCCCTAACGTTCAACATGCTCTTTACGATCACGGGCAATGACATACAACTCTGATGACTCTTTGCGACTGGCTTGTGGTTTCATGCAGCTCACATGACGAAAGTGAGATTTTAGCAAGGCAATAAAATCTCCATCACCCGCACCCATAAAAAACTTTGCTGCAAAGTGACCCCCAGGACGCAGAATTTTAAGAGCAAAATCCAAGGCTAATTCAGCAAGACCCATGATGCGCATATGATCGGTCTGCCTGTGCCCCATCGTAGGCGTAGCCATATCACTGAGAACAACATCAATACCCTTATGCAAAAGATTCTGCGCCGCCAATACATTCTCAAGATTGCCCAAGGTTTCATCTGTTGTAAAATCACCCTCTAGGACCGTCACCCCAGGAAAGCCGTCCATCGGTAAGATGTCCAATGCCACAATGGATCCTTTTTTAGGATTAACCAAAGACACTAAGACCTGTGTCCATCCACCAGGGGCTGCGCCCAAATCCACGACAACGGAACGTGACGAAAAAAGTTTATATTTCTCTTGAATTTCCAGGAGTTTGTAAGCCGCACGGGAGCGATAACCATCTACTTTTGCTTTTTTCACAAAAACATCGTCCAGCTGGCGCTGCAACCATTTTTGGGATGATGGCTTGAATCGTCTCGCATGCTTAAGCTGGACATGTGAATTGCGTATCCCCTTACTCACAGAATTCTTTCTCAACAGCAGTGACATTTATTGAATATATAGTGGTATTTTATTTAAATTACCACCCCATCCTCAAAACACCCTTAACCTGCCAAGGACTCTTTATCTATGAGCTGATTATCTTTTTGATCGGAACGAATAATTTCGTAAGGAAGTTGCAAAAGCTTGTGCTTTAGAGCAAGATCAACAATGACTCCATCGCGCACTCCCTGATCCACAACTCGTACAGATGGAACAGGGCAAGCATCACAAATCCCCAGAAGAATGGCAAGACCTGGTGGAACAAGCGTAAGATTTGATCCCTTCATTAAGGATCCTAATAAAAGCTTCCCACTGTCTAAGAGGTAATTTTCTAAACCTAATAATTGTGTGCGCCGCAAGATAGCCCCATTAACCTGTTCCCTGTCATAGACAGGTAAACCAAGAGCAAGCCCTGCCGCCGTTGTTGCCGTCCCCGAACACCCCACCAGCTGGAGCTTATGATTACGACTAATGTTTTTAAGGAAGTGCTGGCCAAAGCATGTGAGAACCTGATCCCGAACATGATGACGAATATTCTCCAAAACCCGGGGGATGTGCTGACCATAGTCATCAGTCAGGCGGACAACACCAAAAGGGAGAGAAAGTGTTTTGCATACTGTCATACGCTTGCGCTCTGTATCGTTCTCCACCAAGACTACCTCGGTGCTCCCACCACCAATATCAAAGACTATCGCATAGGATTTTCGGGGATTTATGTAAGAAAAACACCCACAAAATGACAAGTATGCCTCTTCTTCGGCTGTAATAATATCCAAATGAACATTGTGTTCCTTGCGAATAGTTTCACACAAGCGATGGCTATTATCAGCTACTCGACAAGCCTCCGTTGCGACTGCGCGCATGTGGTGTGGGTGATAGAGATTTACTATTTTCATGTACTTAGCAAAAACATGAACTGTTCGCCGCAAGGCGCTATCATCAAAAGCATTGCCCTTGGTAAGGTCTGTTCCTAAGCGTGTCGCAAAAGAATAGGCGTGCAGCACCTTCCAGATCCCGTTGCGCAAAGACTTCACAGAAAGCCGACAGGTATTAGACCCCAGGTCAATGGCCGCAAAAATTGTTTGATCACCCATAGCACAAGAGCCTCCCAACTCCCTACACTCAGTAAACCAAACTTTTCAGGGAAGCGGAAATGAAATATTTCAAGAATCACCGTCGCAAAAAAGAAAGCAACAGGATCAAAGACAAATACTCCGTCGCTGGGCGGCACCCATGATGATACAAGCGTAGATGATAAAGAGGACAATACTGGGAATGAAAACAAATAAATGCTGTGTATAAGGCAAAAAGGACATGATCCATGCGGCTCCAATTTGATGAACCATGAAAAAATAATATATGAGCACAACTTTTATGTGCGAAAAACCTATCTTAGTTAATATATGGAAAAGATAGTCACGGTGAGAATCCTGAATACGACGACGCATCACAAGACGACGTATAAACGTATTGATCACATCATTAATGCATGGCCACAACAACAAAGGAACTGTTAGGAGAGGAACCTCTCCCCCGGTCGACGAGGGAATAAGCAGGGCTAATCCACTGATGAAAAACCCCAACATTTGGCTACCGGCATCTCCCATAAACACACGGGCCTGGGGGAAGTTGAATATGTAAAACCCTCCAATACTCCCCATGAGAATAAATAATATAGGGGAGTATACGTATGATTTATCCCCTAACAGAATCAGTATACCAAATAAAAGTATAAGCATAACGCCCGAAGATAAACCATTGAGTCCGTCGATAAAATTAAAGCCATTTGTGCTACACACAATCCAAAGAACACCAAGGATGCTGCGCATATTATGTGTTTCCAGAAGACCCAAACCGGGAATATAGAGATTTTCCATAAACGGAACAGGGTTGTGGTAAATAAAAAAGGATGCCATGCAAAACTGAAAAACAAGACGCATCTTCCAGCTTAAACTGTAACAGTCATCCAACCATCCCATAACGCAAATGCCTGCGCTTAAAATTAAAAGTTCAATAAGGTTATTCACGTGAGGAATGCCAATTGCCAAGATGCGCACATCATTCGCAACCGTCAGAAAAATCAAAAGACCTACTGTCATTCCAACAAGGATAGCTAAGCCTCCACCAAGTGGAGTGGGGTAACTATGGGATGAACGCGCTTCAGGATAGGCATATACGCCACAGAAAGGAACAACAAGACAGCCCAGGAAGCTAGCACCAAACGCACCAATCAATGACACCCAACTTAGAGCGCAATAGACAGAAGGGTTCACAAGATAAGCACCCACAAGAACGATGCTCATCAGCATCAATGATGCTATCACATTTGACAAAGGAGGAAACGCACGCACACAAATACCATGTCTTTGAATGGCTGGGAGACCAGGATTCGAACCTGGGTCGCTCGGTCCAGAGCCGAGAGTTCTACCGCTAAACTATCTCCCATTCTATGCTTTTTTCTAGCACTTCTTGATAGTTTTGCAATAAAAAACGACACACTCTCCTTACATTTAAATTTAGGGATGGGCATGGATACTCCCTCACACGAAAGAGTATCGAAGAAAACTCAGAAAAATATAATCTCCGTTTACGCAGGAACATGAAGACAATAGAAAGAAGAAGCGATATTGCTCTTAGAACAAATGAGGGTTAGTGGACAAAGCACATGGCCTATCCAAGTGATTTGATTGATACACAATGGGATTTAATAAAATCTCATTGTGATACAAGAAACTATGATAAAAAGGGGCAGACATACAAAGAGAGCTTACTAATGCTGTTTTTCCATTATTAAAAACGGCTTTCATTAGCGCCTTTTGCCACATGAATATACTCGACGGAAGAGTGTTTCTAGTTTTTATATGAGAGCAAAGTAAAACGAAATTTGGCAGAAAATCATGAATCAAGGGATTGATAGGGAAAAAGGTTAAAGGGCGTAAACGCCATATGTTCAAGGACACCTAGGGACATATTTTGCATGTGAAAGTTCACGCAGCAAATACACATGATACTGTTCCAGGATACGGAGTTTTTGATGAGGCCGCCATAAAATACCCACCGCATCAACAGACACAACCCGACATCGGCATAAACTTCGCCATACCACCCTCAGTACCCGAGTATCATGGATTGGCGTGAAGCTCACAAGAAGCAGAGGAATAGAATTACCCACACCAGCCGCCGCAGCCCTGCGAAGTACTTTTCATCAAGCCAACGGAGAGGGGGTGTAATGGCACGAAACCCTGAGCAATTATCTAAGAAATTTTATGTTCCCTAGGAACTGCCCCCCGTATTTTGGATAATAAAATAAGTGAAGTAAAAGAGCCATATTCACTGGTCAATCATGAAATACACTATAGATGATGATTGTTGTTGGAATTGGAAAATTGCGTGTAACCCGATACGTTTTCCACACCCCTTCCCTTTTTATACTCTTTTAAAACCTAGACGGGGTTGGGTAATCCAAAATTTGATGCGGTCTATCCTCTGTAAGAATTGAATGATCTGTTGCCTTAGCGTGGATACCACTTCAAAGCCATGAATCATAAGCCACTCATATTTAAATGTCCGCCATAAAATACCTTGTAAAAAGCAATCCAGTTTCTCTAGAAGATCAAAGAATGAGAGACAATACCAAACATATCGATGTTTTTAGGAGCCTTACAAAACATATACTCAAAAATATGATTACTTGTTTAACTTAAATATTTTATATGGGCCTTCCTTACAAAACCTTCCACCAGTCTGTAGAGGGCATTGACTCTTTCAGTATCGTTATTAATCAATATTTCCAAATTCTTTAGACTATCATTATTTTCTTCCTACATCCGATAGTGCATGCTTCATGGTATCTATACGAAAAAGTCAGATATTGATTTAGTGATCATTCTTAAACCTACTCAGGCCATGCTGGTTGTTTGATTAGAAAAATCCGTACGCTCTATCTTCAAAGTATTATCCTAAAAAATGTGAAAACCTTTTCGAAATATTAAATTACGCTATTGATCCTACTTCGGAAAAAGAAGTTATTCTAAAAATTGTCAGCAATCATGACCAATGGTTAGAACATGCCTGGGCCAAATTTCTTGTTCTTCATGTTTAAGAGACAATATAAAAAGAAGGGGTAGCCTGGTGATCAAAAAGGGGACATCCAGCAGCACCTCAGCCCGCCTATCATGAACTAGCGCCCGATAATCAACCACAGGATCATGGCAGAAATTCCCATCATTACGGATCAGAAATCCTCCGCACCCCACTCCCAGAGATACTATGTGAGCGCCTCGTGAATGCCTTGATCGTTTATATATTGATTCACTTCTTTGCGCAAAGACTGCAGCGTCATATCATCTTTCGCCTCAATTCGAGCCACAATTTTGTCGGATGTATTCGAAGCGCGCAACAACCACCATCCATCGGGATATACAGCGCGCACACCATCAATATCAATAATCCGGGCTGTTCCCTGTTTCATGTACTGAGCAACCCTGCGTACAATTTCGTACTTCCGTTCGTAAGAACAAGCAACGGAAAGCTCCGGAGTATTGTATATTTTTGGAAGGCCATCATACCAGTGCGAAAGGGGTGTTGAAAGATTGGCGACACACCCCATGCAGCGCAATGCCGCGTAGAGAGCGTCATCAAATCCATAATAATCATCCGCAAAAAACATGTGACCACTCATTTCACCTGCGAGCAGTGCCCCACTTTCCTTGATCATTTGTTTGACAAAAGCATGACCCGTACGACACATACGTGCCTTTCCCCCAGCTGCCTCAATGGAATCAAAACACATTTGACTGGCTTTTACATCCGCCACAATAAGAGCTCCAGGGTTATTTTTGAGCACTTCTTGAGCGAGAAGCTGGAGCAACTGATCCCCATAAAACATGCGCCCCTTATCATCAACAATACCGATGCGATCACCGTCGCCATCAAAGGCTACGCCCAAATCTGCCGCCCGTGCAAGCACCTCCTCTTGAAGCTGCACCATGTTTTCCGGTCGTACAGGATCTGGGTGATGTGCTGGGAACGTGCCATCAATCACCGCATTCAGCACCGTGTGGGTTCCAGGAAGCTTGGCAACCAGGGCCTGCACAACGTCACCAGCAGCACCATTACCACAATCCCAAACGACCGTTAGGGGGCGTACATCAGCGTAACGGCTTGTATATTTCTCATACAATTGCTGCACATAGGGGTCAAAGATGGGCATAGTCGTGACCGTTCCCGCACCAACCGCAAACATTCCTGTTTTTGCTAATTGTGCAAATCGTTGAATATCGTCACCATAGAATGAGCGTTGGCCCAAGGTCATCTTAAAACCATTGTGATCAGCAGGATTATGGGAGGCAGTAATCATAATTGCTCCCCCTGCTGCGAAATGCTGTTCCGAAAAATATACAGCCGGAGTGGGAACCAAACCTACATTAAGCACATCAAGCCCGCAGGCCACTAGGCCTTGAATCAGATTCTTCTCAAGGGTTGGGGAACTTTCTCTTCCATCACGCCCCACACAGACGCGGGCCTCTCCCCTATCACGCAGGATTGTTCCAAAACACTGCCCCACAGCATAAGCATCCGCTTCACCTAAATTCTCACCGTATATCCCACGAATATCATAGGGCTTTAAAATGCGTGTATCAAAAGCATGACTCATGCAGGGGTCTTTCTGAAGGCTTTACGCCCAATGGAAATATAGTGTGCACCTGCTGCTTCCATTTCTGCCAGCGAATAAACATTACGCAAGTCAACAATGGTGGGAGAACGCATCAAGCCAACAAAGCGCTTCATATCGAGGGCACGAAACTCATTCCACTCCGTAAGAATGACAACGACATCTGCGTCTACAGCCACATCATAGGGGTTGGAACACCAAGTAACACCAGGCAAAAGTGCCTGGCCTTCTTTACGTCCTTTTGGATCAGAAACAGCTACCTCTGCTCCTTGATTGAGAAGAGCCGGAATAATAACCAAGCTCGGGCTATCCCGCATATCATCGGTGTTTGGTTTAAACGTCACCCCAAGAACGCCAATTTTTTTACCCTTTGCACCCTCGCCACAAGCATCTATCACGCGCTGAGCCATCATGGTTTTTCGTTCAGTGTTAGCGCGCGCAACGGTCTCTACAATGGACATTTCCACCCCTCTGTCTTTGGCTGTCTGTAGCAAAGCAAGAGTATCTTTAGGAAAACACGACCCCCCATAACCAGGGCCCGCATGCAAAAAATACCGGCCAATACGCTTATCAAGACCAATCCCGTGTGAGACAACCTGCACATCAGCGTCTGTGTGTTCACAAAGGTTTGCAATCTGATTAATAAAGCTAATTTTCGTGGCTAGAAATGCATTAGCAGCATACTTAATCATTTCTGATGACTCAAGTGTTGTCACCACGATGGGTGTCTCATTCAAAAACAACGGTCGATACAACTGGCGCAACAGCGTTTCTCCATGGGTTGACTCAACGCCCACAACAACGCGATCAGGGTGCATAAAATCAGTAATTGCAGCACCTTCACGCAGAAACTCTGGATTTGAAGCAATCTCAACATCTGCGTTGGGGAAACGCGCATCAATAAACCTTCGAATGTTCTGTCCTGTTCCCACCGGTACCGTGGATTTGGTCACAAGCAGGGTCTTAGGACCCACTAAAGGGACAATTTCTTCAATGGCCTGAAAGAGATAGCTTAAGTCTGCGTGACCATCGCCGCGACGCGTGGGCGTGCCCACAGCAATCAGCACCACCTGAGCCGAACGCACAGCTGTCTTCACATCTGTTACAAAGGAAAGTCTCCCACATCGCATATTTTCTGTGACCATAGTGTCAAGACCTGGCTCGTAAATAGGAATAATTCCCTTATTCAAGTCAGCAATTTTTTCTGTATTTTTATCAAGACACGTAACGTGAAATCCAAATTCAGCAAAACAGGCACCTGAAACCAGTCCCACATACCCTGTGCCAACGACCGCAATATTCATCAAAAACCTCGCTCAAAACGCTTTTGTTTTATAGTAAAAACCCCGTTCAAACACAAGCATTAGTTTGCATATACCCATCCTCATTAGGGAACAAGCTCTATTAATAGGGCACCTCTATTCGCTCTTCTGCAAAATAAAGGGCATCGATGGCGGCCATCCCAATGCCAAAAGCTCTGGCGCTATTATTTCCGGCAACGAATGAAGCCTACGGTATTGGTGTATTCTTTTTGGCTAAGACCTTTTGCATTAACCGTGAAAGAGCATAATTTTTAATGTCCTCTGCAAACACCCATACACCCTCACTTACAGTGAGCGGCGAAAGAGATTTAGGGACACTCACCACATGCAAAGTAAGACGCAAATGACTAAAGGTGTGCTCTACAGAGCCAAAGCCAGTGCCATATGTAAGAGGGGACACAAGAGAACGGACCTCTTCTTGTGAGGAAACCCAAGAATTATGGAGATCTTTTGTGTTTTTTTCTGCTTGATCCCAGCGGGGAATCGTGGGGACCTCATACAGCCCCCCAAGAAGACCCCTTGCTGGGCGTTTTTGTAAAAATATTCGCCCTTGTTCATCCGTCACAATAAGAGCTGTGCAGATGCGTCGTGGCACATTTTTTTTTAACGCGCGTTGCGGATATAACGTCACTGTTTCTGATACAAATGATGCGCACTGATCACTTACAGGGCATCGGTCACAATCAGGGTTGCGGGGGGTACAAATCATTTGGGACATATCCATCAGTGCTTGAGCAAAATCTCCTGGACGCCTGAGATCAAAGCGCTTTTCGTAAGCAGTAACAATAGCTGCACGATTTTTAGGAAAAACCCCAGGAATACTGGCCACTCGGGCCATCACCCGGACAATATTTCCATCAACAACCGCCACAGGCTCACCAAAGGCAATGGCTGCAATCGCTGCGGAAGCATAGGATCCGATTCCAGGGAGCTTCGTTAGCTCATGAGATGTACAGGGGAAAACGCCCCCGTATTGAGACACAATAATGCGGGCACATGCATGTAAGTTTCGCGCACGCGCATAATATCCCAAGCCCTGCCACATATGCAGCACATCGTCCTGAGTCGCCTGTGCTAACTCTTGCACTGTCGGCCACTTATCAATGAATCGCTCAAAGTACGATCGCACAGTCGACACCGTTGTTTGCTGCAACATAATTTCGCTTAGCCAAACGTGATAAGGATCAGGAGAACCATAGCGCCAGGGCATTGTTCGCTTATAGGCGTCATACCACCGCAATAACGTGTGGGAAAATATGTTGTTTATCATGACAGGTCATTTCGAGTAAGGTAAATGTTACAATGTACATAACAGATATTAATAAGTAAGTCCCGTGAGCAAATCTCTCGCACAACTTGTGCCCAAAATTGCACGATCATCCCTTAAAGGAAGTGACTCTAAGCAAGTCCTGATATGGCAAAATTGGGATCATATCTTAGGTCCATTTGCGGGAAAAGTGACACCACACACCATCACTAAAACGCCTGGGGGCACTCTTATCGTGCATGCTGATAGCAACACCGCTCTCCATATTCAGTATCACGAACCGCAAATTCTTGAGCGCATCACAGCTCTTGCCGGTGCTGATCAAATCGTGCGCATCAAGGTCATCAAAACGTTTATGGCTCCCGTTAGTGCCTCTGCCGTCCCGAAAGCCACAAAAACTGCCCCGCGCGCTAAAACTCTTGAGGATGCCTTAGCAAGCTTGGAGAAACATCTCGTGATAAAAAAATAGGTGAAAATTTGATCGTGATTTTTTGATCATAAACAAAAAAATTAACTTTATTTTTATAAGTACTTGAAACAATTACTAATAAAATTAAAAACTTAGAAATCAAAATATGCGAAAAATATTTTTTTATGTTCTTGTTTTTACACTGCTGCATGAGCCAGTCAACGCTCTTACCCTTCCACAAAGTACCAAAGAGCAAATTCTCAAGGATTACAAAGGAACTAGCGATAAAAAAACAGAGGAACGAGAAAGAAACCTTCCCAAGTCTCTGGTTGCGACAATCAAGCAAAAAATTATCCAGGAAACAGGAGCAAGAAGAATAGAAAAACTGAGCCATGAAAGCTTTAAAGAACTTGTGAATCCTTACCCCACATATGCACAGCCAACAACCAGCTTCCCAGTGCTTTCACACAATCAAGAAATTTCAGTTGCTGTTGCCAATCTACCTGGCAATCGATTAGCTTCTCTGGAGAAGTATGTTGCTGATAACCACGATTCTTCACAAAAGATCGATGAAGAAACACTCCGACGCTTGGTTGTTCAGTACCTACAATCCATCGACTTAGATAAGGCAGTTGTTGCCACAACAGCGACACCGCAGGGATTTTCGGTTGATATAAAGCATCTTCATGTTGAAAAAATTTTTATTACCGGCGAGCAAGAAATGTTTACTCGTGAAGCCCAGGAAATTCTGGAGAACATATTTTCACAAAATCCCCTCACGCGCGGCGATTTTGAAGAAGTCATGATTCGTTTGCGTGAATTACCCGCTTACAACAAATGTCACATAAACTTCGTGCCCCTCACAAATGAAACGAATCTTGGCGTTCTCGTCAAGCTCGTCAAAAATAAGGTAAATGTTGTTCACGCGGATGTAAGCAACAATTTGAACAAAAGAATGGGGCCATGGAACACCCGTCTTTCTTACACCCATAGCAATACATTCGTGGCACACGATAATCTCACATTGTTTGGGGGAATTGCGCGGAAAGCCCAGCAATTTTCCTACGGCGGTTTTGATTATAATCGTTTTTGGGGGGTAACCGATACGCGCGCGGGGGTTGCACTCAATATCTCAGAGATCAATCCCGGCGGTGATGCGGAGCTCAGCAATCACAACATCGACAGCCGCAATATTTCCACCTACCTTATCAAGCCGCTTATTACGACCGTCAAAGAGCGTCTTTTTATAATGCCAAAAATTTCATTTTTTGAAAATAAAAACTCCTATCACAACAACCAAGTAAAGAACAACACCTATCGCACGGAACTTCAAGTACTTACACGCTATGTGCGTCGTGATGAATGGAGTGGTACAAATATTATTAACCTTACCTACACACAAGGCTTGCATATGGGGCAGGACAAAACAAGTCTTTCTTCAGACAATAATTTAAGTGCGCGGGCGGTGAATATTGATATTTCACGCATCCATGAGCTTACAAAAGAATTTAAAGTTATCCCCGCCTTTGAAATGCAATTTGCCAATGGTCGCCCAGGCCCAGCACAAAACTACTCTTTTGGATCAAACAACACCGAAAATGCTTATAAAAACTCACCAATAAATGGCCAAAGTGGTTATAAAACATGTATTCGAGGTGTGTATCGTGACATGCTCTACGCTTACTACGCATACGGAAACATTAAGGATAAATCCGGGAAAATCCATCACAAGGAGGGCATCAGTGCAACAGGTTTTGGTATAACCTATCCAATCTTGAAAGACATTACTTTGGACATGGAGTATGCTATTCCCCTCAAACGCAAAACATTAAACGATACACATAAGAAAAAGCTGTTTGTTGCCTTAAAGGGTAAGTGGTCCTTTTAGGTAGTTACGCCCCTTTCATTTTTTAGAAAGGGGAAGCGTTTCTGGTACTTTCGTGGCCCAAATGGAAATTTTCATTCAAACGATAATTGTATCCTTGTACAAGTTGTGTGAAAGCAAATGACAGAGTCACACGCATACCTCCCGTTCTGTTTTCTTTCGCTTACGCACTTGTATTCTTGGGAGGAAAGTGTATATCAATACTCATGAAACACTACACATATGCCCCTTCCAACCGTATACTTATGGCGGAGACAGTCTCTCTTGCCAAAACATTGCCGATACTCGGTGTTGTTAATACGCTTATTCTTCCTTATGGGACTGTGTCTTTGATGCTTTATACTGATCGGGATATGCGAGTCTTTAATCGGGCACTGCGCACACGCAGCAAGCTTATAGGCATCGTACAAGAACGTTCTTCAGTCACAAGGCAGGGGTTGCGCATACACGCCACAGTACGTGGGCAAGTACGGATACCCATTTTTCAGACAGGGTGTGTAGCAACAATCCAGGGCTTTCATGATTCTGATGAAGGAGTGCTTGTGATTCTCCAAGGCGTTTGTCGTTTTCAAATTAGCACACCCTACCTTACACCCAACCGTCATTTGTATCATGTGTGCTACGATGCATTTGAAGCAGATACGTTTCATCCGAATGATCCACCATCAAGTCATGGAAACCTCCTATCAACACTAACAAAGCACCCAGAGCTTTATAATGACGACCATGAAGTTCTGGATGATTTGTTTCACGCGCCATCAAATAAAATTATCACTAGCCTTGTTCAGTCATCAAACTTTAATGCAGGGGAAAAACAGGCCTTGCTGGAGTCAAAAAGCACTGATGAGCGCTGTTCATTAGTCACCACACTGCTCGAGGTTAACCAACCAGGCACACACATTACGCGCCACTAAAAGGAACTTCCATGCCTGATCTTCACCCCTCAGAACTAACCCGGGTACTTGTTTGCCCCGTGACGCGCAAAGCTCTTGTGTATGATCCTGAAACTAACGAACTCATTAGTCAGTCGGCTAATCTTGCCTACCCCATCCGTGATGGAATTCCAGTTATGCTTCCTGAAGAAGCGCGAAAGTTGGAAACCCATCCAGAGCGCAGGAAACAAAATACCTAGAACGCATAGGATTCTTAAGAAAAACGGGAAAAAGTTTAGAAAAATTGGGATACGTGGTGCCCCCGGGGAGAC
Organism: Alphaproteobacteria bacterium; assembly: GCA_023898725.1. Lineage (NCBI taxonomy): Bacteria > Pseudomonadati > Pseudomonadota > Alphaproteobacteria > Alphaproteobacteria bacterium. Next base: position 600,731 of record CP060236.1, on the reverse strand, counting down.
TCGAACTCCCACATCCGAAGATAACAGATTTTGAGTCTGCCGCGTCTACCGATTCCGCCACAGGGGCACGTATCCAGTGCATATTAGTCGGATCTTCTTTTTCGTCAAGAAAAAAGACAAGCTGCAGACACACACCTTACAGCGTAAGGGCTATTTTCTCTGGATCATTAGCGCGTAATCCTTCGTTGTGTGTGCAGACAAAAATATCCCGCGCAAGAGCCCTATAGCCAGGATGCCACGCATATTCTTGTATGCTATCAATCCACGCATAAATCGTATGTTCGCAAGTGAGTATTATCGGCAACGTGGGAAACACAACATTCGTCAGGATGGGTAAACTGACATAATGGTGTACGGTTTTTGCATTGGTTATGGGGAGACGCTTCGCACGCATAAGAAAAAACCCCCAACAGCTCTATCAAGGAGCACTCTTTTCTTTCTTGGTAAGGAACAAATAAGATGCTACCAATCACTATTCACAAAAAAAGTGTGCATGAAACTAAGCCATACCAAAAATACACCCCAGCATACCCTTCTTCATCGGGGATACCACTGGATGATGTCCAAGGCAAACCATCCGCATGCGGTATGGTACTTGGGTGTAATATCATTTGTTGAAAGTTCGTTTTTTCCCTTTCCTCCTGATCCTCTTCTCATAGTCATGACCCTCCAGCGCCCCAACTGTGCTTGGTGGTATGCTTGTGTATGCACAGTCACTTCCGTACTTGGTGGGTTCCTGGGATACCTGATTGGATATCTTCTTTACACCTCTGTAGGGGAATCAATTATCACCTTTTATGGACTCGAAGAATCATTCACCAATGCCACAGACAAACTTAATGAGTGGGCCTTTTGGGCAATTGCTGTCAAAGGTATAACCCCCATTCCCTATAAACTTGTAACCATCGCCAGTGGTGTTGCAAAGGTAGACTTACTCACGTTTACGGTGGCGTCAGTTATCGCGCGAGGGGTGCGATTCACTTATGTCACCGTAGGGCTATACTACTTTGGTGACTATGTACGAACAATTCTCGATAGACACCTTGTTGCAATCACGACTATAATGGTTGCGAGTTTATTTCTTGGTTTTGTTATTATCAAATGGCTATTTTAGGAAAAATCCGCACGTACATCCCCTTGTGGATGCGACAAAATTCTTTGAGTGTGGCTGTTCTTACAGGGTTTGCATGGATCATGTTTGTAGGATCAATGCTATCAGAATACCTGTTTAATCTTTTGCCCTGTGAGCTATGTCTCTATCAACGCTATGTGCACTTTGGGATTGGAATTGCAGGGCTACTGTTGGTTCGTCGCAAGGATGCAGGGGCTTTGCTGTTGCTATGTCTTTTGTATATTACGAGCGGGGCTTTGGCAGGCTATCACGTTGGTGTGCAAGAAAAAATATTTTCTATGCCAGCACAGTGTTCGCGCCCCTTACGTGCCCCATCACTAGAAGTCTTGCGCACAAAAATTCTCGATCGCCCCGCTGTGCGCTGTGACCGGCCATCGGTTCTGATTTTTGGGCTTTCATTTGCAGCATACAATGCACTGATCAGTATTGGTTTGGCTTTTTTTGCAGGGATACGATACAGATTTAATGGCTCTTGATTGCATTACCACAGCTCTACAAGAAAAAGAGATGTTGACCCTCATAACACAGTCCCTGGGTATTGTTTTATCCTTTGGATACACTAACGTGCAGACGCAAACACTAGGGAGAAAAATCCATGATGCATAAGAACATTAGACATGCTTATCTTCGAGTGAATCATGCAGGAGAACTTGGTGCTATTCATATCTACAAAGGGCAGCTGGCTGTTCTAAAAGATACGCCTCTACGTGCAATACTTGATGAAATGCATGACCACGAACAAGCACACCTTGACGCTTTCAATGTAATTTTACCTGACGAAGCCGTGCGGCCTTCGGCTCTCACGCCACTATGGAAGTGGGGCGGCTTTGCCTTAGGGATTTGCACTGGTTTTCTGGGAGAAAAAGCAGCGATGGCCTGCACCGTGGCAGTTGAGGAGGTTATCGTGGAGCACTATCAAGAACAGATCGCTCAATTGGATGAATGCGATCCTCTGAGGGAAAAAATTACTGCATTTTGCGCTGAAGAAGAGCAACACCGCCAGGAGGGTATCACGTATGGTGCAGAAACATGGATGGGATTTTACCCCCTCACAGCAATTATCAAAACAGTAACAAGAACGTGCGTCGGAATAGCAAAGCGCCTTTAGCACCCTTCATTTTTTGCATATATAGTACCATTTGATTGCAAGGAACACTCTTGATATTCACTTATATAGTGACAAAATAACACAGGAGAAACTGTTTTTTAAGTAAAAATTCTTAAAATTTAAATTACAATTGACTGAATTTTTTCTAAAAATCACTATAGGTGGATATTATTATGTGTCTAAAAAATGAAAAGTACTATAATCAATAACTTAATCAAAAAGAACAAAGGATTGCTCATGTGTGCCTTGTTTTTATCCGCGGCTTCTGGGGTATTTTCTTCTGATGCTTCTGAAACAAAAATTTTTTACGATGAAACACTTCCTGTACGCCTTAGTTCGGGGCTTGGCGAAAAGGATTGCATATTGCCAGCTGTTGATGGCACATATGAACAAGTGCGAACACTTCGCCTATCAGAAATTATCAAAGATGAGGTCTCCTATAAAGTTGGACGGGCATTTATCATTCCCTATCGCGGAAAATCTGAAGAAATCCATGAACTACGCGTGTCAGATTCAACAATTAACATACTCTATGTTTTGGGTACGAAACCTCTCGTAGCGGAGGATTTTTGCCTTTCTCTTTGGCTTCCAGAAGCAGAGAAAAGCACATCGATATACAACAATCATCGCATTGTTTTTGGGTGGTGTGGCGATAAGGATGCAACGGGAAAGCAAAGAATTCACACCGCTGCTCAGTCGCCTGAAGTGGCTGATTCTGCTCTGGGAAATTTAGTTACCCTCACTGCAATCATTCCTGACTAAGCTGTGTACTTTTCATGTGTGCATAAGAGGAGAGCGCCTGCAAGCGTCCTTGATGCAAATCAATCACCGGTAAGGGGTAGTTATCTCCTAAAGTTACCCCTTTTTTGCGGAGCATTTCAGGAGAAATCTGATGAGGCGTGTGAATTTCTGTGGCACTCAACGATGCTAATTCTGGAACAAATTCCCGAATATAATCCCCCTGGGGATCAAATTTCTGGCTTTGCAGAACAGGATTAAAAACCCGAAAATACGGCGCGGCATCTGCTCCGGATCCTGCCACCCACTGCCATCCTGAGGCGTTACTGGCAGGATCAGCATCCACAAGTGTATCCCAAAACCATTCTTCGCCACACCGCCAATGAATTCTCATGTGCTTTGTCAAGAATGAGGCAACAACCATACGCACCCTGTTGTGCATCCATCCCGTTTGCCACAGTTGCCGCATGCCGGCATCGATGAAAGGTATTCCCGTACGTCCTTGTTGCCAGCACGCAAGCTGTGGGTCTGATGTTTTCCAAGGGAAGTGATCGAAGTGTGGATTGACATTTTTCCAGGAAAGATCAGGCATATGATACAGCAAATGATAGCTAAATTCCCGCCAACCAAGCTCTGCTAAAAATCGCTCCAATGATAAACCACGGCCCTGCTGTGATGCCATCCACCAGCACTGTCGAGGGCTGATAAGCCCAAACCTTAAGTACGGAGAAAGACGCGATGTTCCACGTGGAACATGCGGGAAATTCCGCGCCTGTGCATAATCATTGAGCCCTTGCAAACAAAACTGTTCAAGTTTTGTTTGGGCCGCCTTTTCGCTAACATCCCAGTTTTTAGCGAGTGTGTGAGTCCACGTAGCCTTCATCGGAACGAGACTCAGGTCATCTACAGAGCCTGTGGGAATTTCCCCAAGCCCATCCTGATTGCCCCCCCTTTCACAATCAAAAGGCTGCACACAGGAATCCACGCTTGATAAGCAGGTGCGCCAAAAAGGAGTAAATACTTTAAAGGGACCTGAGGACTTGTTTTTTATTGCCCACGGCTCATACAGCAAAAACCCAGAACGACTGGCAACAGTTATTCCACGCTTGTTGAGTTGCGCTTTAATGGCAATATCCTGTTGAATATCTTTCGGACTATAGCGTCTCCCCCAGAACACTGATGAGATCTGATAATCTTCACATATCTCCGCTAATACCATCTCAGGATTCCCACGTTTGCAAATCAGAGGAATGCGCCGAGTCTGCAACTCATCTTTGAAACTCCGCAGGGCCTTATCGAGAAACCAGGACGCCGCCCCCCCAAGCTTACGCGGAGAAAGACTCTGCGGGCAACTATCATGCGTATCATGGATATAAATACCAATAACTGGCTTTCCTGAGAGAATTGCATCATTCAACGCTTTATTGTCGTTGATACGCAAGTCATTACGAAACCAAACAAGTGCGCGCATGGGACTATCACATAGGTAAAGATACCAACCTTAGTAACGCAAGATCTAGACGTTCTCAATAGATATATCTAGAATATACTGCAAAGAGTGATATAAAAAACCCCCATGGATCAACGCAAACACCCTCTTTCCTATCACCTGATAGAACTTCGTCAGCGATTATTGCGCGTAGGCGGTGTTTTTTGTGTGTCAGCAGCCACTGGATGGTATTTTGCTCCTCAGTTTTTTTATATCTTGCTGTTACCTTTTGCACACACTGTACACCCCAATCAGCTTATCTATACCCACATTACTGAAGCCTTTACAACCTACATGCGTATCGGGATAAACATCGGCGCACTGATTACAACACCCTATGCACTGAATAGTTTATGGGGATTTATGGCCCCAGGATTGCGAATCCATGAGGCACGAACCTTGAAGCCACTGTTCTGGCTTACACCTCTTTTGTTCACTATCGGCATGTGTTCTGCCTATTTTATTGTTCTTCCCCAAGCCTTTTCTTTTTTTGCAGGGTTCCAAGAAACACTGCAGATTAGTCAAAGCCCTATTCGTCTTGAACTCATCGCCCGCATGGAAAGCTATCTTGATATTACACTTCAAATTATGTTTGCTTTTGGTTTGGCGTTTCAAATTCCAGTAGTAATGTATGTAGTGGTAATATTAGGAATTATAACCCCTCAACACTTTCGTATATACCGGCGTTTGGCTGCTCTTATAATTTTGATTCTTTCAGCAGCACTCACACCACCTGATGTAATGAGTATGGTTGTCCTTGCCATTCCTGTCTACGCCCTGTACGAAGGAACTATTATTATCATTGCACGTCAAATAAAACGGAAACAGAAACATGCATGACATTCGCACCATTCGTGAAAACCCAGGAACTTTCGACGCGGAAATGGAACGCAGGGGGATAGCACCCGTCGCAGCGGATATTCTTTCCCACGATCAAAAACATCGGGCATTATTAACGCATGCCCAAGATCTTCAAGCCGAGCGTAATACTATCGCCAAAGAAATTGGCCGGCGTAAAGCTGCCGGAGATGAGGCTGATGCGCTCGTTGCCCGCGCCAATGTCATCAAGGACACATTGCCTGCCATCCAACAAGAGAGTGAAAAACAAGCAGCAGTACTCCACGACATGCTTGCCCGCCTACCAAATGTCCTGAGCGATACCGTGCCCGCTGGAAACTCTGATACGGATAATGTCTGTATCCGCACATGGGGAGAGCCCAAGAAATTTACTTTTACTCCTCGGTCACATGTCGTCCTGGGTGAGGCAAGCGGCGCAATAGATTTCTCTTCTGCGCGCGCAATGTCTGGAGCACGCTTTGTGATACTGCGGGGTGACCTCGCCCTTCTCGAGCGTGCTTTGATCAATTTTATGATTGATCACCATATTTATGAATATGGGTATACAGAAATTAGCCCTCCTTATCTGGTCCGCCCAGAGGCCTTGTTCGGCACCGGACAGTTACCCAAATTTGCTGATGATCAGTTTCTAACGACAACAGGCCATTACCTGATTCCCACAGGAGAAGTTCCTTTGACAAACTTACTGAGAGACCAAATCGTTGACGAGAGCACATTACCCCAGCGGTATGTTGCTCATACGCCCTGTTTTCGTCAGGAGGCAGGCTCTGCGGGAAAAGACACCCATGGCATGATTCGTCAGCACCAGTTTCATAAAGTTGAGCTTGTTTCCCTTGTAACCCCGGAAGAAAGCATCAATGAACACGAACGCATGACCCAATCGGCGGAAACACTGTTGCAGCAACTTGGTCTTTCCTACCGCGTGATGATTCTTTGTGCGGGGGATACAGGAGGCACCGCACACAAAACGTATGACCTTGAGGTATGGCTTCCAAGTGAAAACCGCTACCGAGAGATATCAAGTTGTTCCATATGCACGGACTATCAAGCCCGTCGGATGAACGCACGCTACAAAACCTTTGAAGGAAAGAATGCTTTTGTACACACACTCAATGGCTCAGGCTTGGCGGTAGGCCGTACGCTTGTCGCCATTCTTGAGAACTTTCAAGACGAGGAGGGCAATATCCACCTCCCAGAAATTTTACACCCCTACACACGGAAGCCTATTTTATATGCGAAAAAGAATCATGCCGATCGTTAGAATCTTTTCTTTTTGTTTGTATTTTTTTTGTATACCCATGTTCTGTGGGGGGTGTGCCCGTGACGATGGAGGGGCTCCGGTAGAAATCTGCCCTGGGCGGGCCAAACACCAAATGACCCACTCCGTGAATGAGCCCACACACAACGAAGATGCACAGATGAGAGTATCTTCAGATATTTCTAAGAGTACCACATCTCCTGCGGACGCATTAAAATCACACACAGAAACCCCTGTAATATCTGCAAAATTTGCCTATCCTCTTGAAAAATCCATCTACGCAGGAGCGTCCAAAGTTTTTACTACTGATGGTGTTCTGATTACTATACCTAAAGGAACACCTTTTATCGCCATTGAAAGTGGGGCTGTCATTTACGCAGGATCAGATCCCGAGCTTGGGAATACTGTTATTATTCGACACGCCAATGAATGGATCAGTGTCTATTCTCATGCATCCACAGTCAGTGTATCAACTGGGAGTCTTGTGAAAAAAGGACAGATTCTTGGAAAATCAGGGCAAACAGGGAAAGCCAAACGCCCGCAACTACATTTGGAGATTCGCCATAACAATCACATTATTTCGCCTAAAAACATTTATAGAGAATGAGTATATTTATACTGTATTATAAATTTATTATTTATATTTACTTATAATTATATATGTGGTATATTATTCTGAGGTATTTTGGAAAAATGTCAATATGGAATGGGATAAGCTTAAAACATTTTATCATGTCACGCGATCAAACAGCTTCACAAAAGCTGCAGAGCTGATCAACCTCACGCAATCTGCCGTCAGCCGTCAAATAATTACGCTTGAAGAGCAGGCCGGCGTCAGTCTTTTTGTTCGCACAAAACGTGGACTAGTATTGACAAAAGAAGGAGAGATACTCTTTGGCTGTGTACAGCGCATGTATAACCAAGCAGAGCGTGCCCGATCAACTATTCACCAAAGCAATGAACCAAAAGGTCAGTTGCGCGTAGCTATTACAACAGGATTTTTCACTGGGTACTTTGCTCCGCTTCTGGATGGATTCTTAAAGCAATATCCTGATATTCACCTTTCAATTGAGTCGCGTAACAATTCTCCCGATTGGAATATCCTTGAATTTGATCTGTCAATTAGCCCACTTGTTCAGGATCGTTACAATTTGGTCCACCACCATCTTTTGGCTAATGAAGTTACACTGTATGCATCCCCAGAATATCTTCAAAAGAAAGGAACACCCCGCACCATTCAGGAGTTAGATGGCCATAGTCTGATTTCTTTTGGTATCGAAGGAAATCATCCCTTTCACAAGATGAATTGGCATTTGTATGCAGGTCTGCGCGAAGGAGACAAACGTCAGCCCTACTTTGAGGCAAATAACCCCGAAATTCGAGTGATGATGGCACGCCAACACCATGGTATTGCAACAATATCAGAAGAGCACCCCGATTTACACAACGGAACGCTTGTGCGCGTTCTGCCTGATGTGCAAATGCCCATCGTGCAAACCTATATGATGTACCCTCTTCACATGCAGACATCTGCTTGTGTTCGGGTGTTTCGCGATTACTTTATTGGCAAATTTCGTGAAAAATATGGCAGAAAGTGCTACTCAAATATCGTTAATGAAAAAATTGTTCAAACACAAGAGGAATAGACATTGATTTTTTCCACTGTGCTTTATACAAGTAGAATATAGATTTTATCCTTTTTCATACAGTTGATACTCCAACAAGATTGTTCTGATCTACCTATTGATTCAAATGGAATGATTCCTACGCTGAATGCCATGGGTCACATGTTTGCTCACACTGATCCATTTACCCAGGATTTCATTACTTATGCTATTGCCCACTGCCAGCGCGTTGCTGATATCGGCCCCGCTTTTGGTATCGCAAGCCTGCCTGTTGTAAATGCTGGTGTAGAAACGACCGTGATCGATCTCGATCAGGGACACCTTGATTACATCCAATCACACACAGCCCCTGACATGCGCAAGTTTCTACACAGCTATGTTGGTCATTTCCCACAAACCGTTACTCTGCCACTCAATACATTTGGAGCAATCATTGTTTCTCGTATTCTGCATTTTTTTGACGTGGATAGTATGGTCTTTGCGCTTGCACATCTTTATGATGCGCTTTTACCGGGGGGGCGGCTATATTTTATTTCCACGACCCCCTTTATTAAAATCTATGAAAGCTTTATCCCTGTTTATCTAGCGCGACGCTCAAACCAAGTACAATGGCCTGGGGTGATGAATAATATTCACGAATATGCCCCCCACAGAGCCCATCAGCTTCCTTCATATATTAATCTCATGGACCTTCCTGAAGCAAAATCACTGCTTACACGGCTTGATTTTAAGATTATTCGCTCTGGATACATCCCCTCACCTCACGGGCAATTTGATATTAGCCTTGATGGGCGCGAACATATTGGGATCGTTGCTGAAAAACCTCGTATACAACAGAAAAATAACTTTTAGTAACGCATAAAATACCCTGATGAGGTTGCAATTTTTGGGGTATCTTTATGACGTATTCAAGGAGGAAGCCTCACAGTGATTTTTTTTATACTTTTCTTGACTGACGCGCTTTTATTCTCCCTCTGTGCATCAGCACTTAGTTATGATGACAAAAAAACAGAGGAGGTTGCACAGCTTTTTCAAAAGCGCTCACCCGATTACATCTTGAGAACTGTTCTCCACAGCACCACAAATGCTACACTTGCAAAACGGTACAATCGCTATGCACGCATTTTGCGAGGGACAAGCTATGAAACACTTCTTGATGCGGTGGCGATAAATATTTTCATAGACAAAACACAAGACCCCCAACCACTTGCGTATCAATTAGCCAGCCTTTGCACCTGGGGAGGTTTTTCATTCACTCGTGTTCCAAAGCATAAGGAGAACCCAGATCTCCAAACACTTACGCTATCTGGGATTATGTCGCGCTTAGAAGAAAAAAAAGAACATTATACGGAGATAATACGGCGACTAAAGCCTAAAACAGTCCCCAGAAACAACCTTCTGCGATTTTCTCCGCGTCGCAAAGGAATCGCAAGTGGGGACTTTGCTACAAAATTTTGTGGGGAATTGGCAAACGAAAAACGGTTACCTAAGCGCCTCCGCGATGGAGGGGTAAAACCCCCCAAAAGCGTACACTCTCGTTACGCCGGGAGAAAATTTGATGTTGCACTGGATCGTTATGTGGGCATCCTTGCCCAAGCGCATATGTCGCCCTTCGATGAGTAGAACACCTTATTCATCAAAAGAATCTGCTTCTTGATCTAATGAAGGACGCATACCAAGCGCTGCTTTATAAAGCTCAAGCAGGTGTTCCTGCTCATCGCGCTCATCTTTGTCCATTTTGCGGAGCTTTAAAATCTGACGCAAGGTTTTGACATCAAAACCGTTGTGTTTTGCCTCTGCAAAAACTTCTCGGATGTGCTCAGCCAGCTGGGCTTTTTCCTGTTCAAGTGTTTCAACACGGGCAATCAATTGATTTAAATGATCAGCCGCAATACCGCCGACTTTTGTCATGTACATAATCCTTTTCTTGTGGATAACAACCTAGTAACAAACCACTGTGAGCACAAGAAAAATCTAAGCCTATTTATATTTTACCGCCAAGGATATGGACATGGAAATGCGCAACTTCTTGTCCACCATCGTCGCCATGGTTCATTACTAAACGGTACCCAGACTCCTGCAGCCCCAAGTGATGGGCAACGGTGCGTACAGCGGTAAAAAAGGCAATCACATCAGATGGTGGTTTCGTTACAAAATCATCAAAGGAAATGGCCTCACATTTAGGAATTACCAAAACATGCACGGGGGCTTGGGGGGCAATATCTAGAAAAGCCAGTACATGTTCATCCTCATACACGGGCGTACAAGGGATTTCTCCACGTAAAATTTTTCCAAAAACGTTCTGGGTATCATAGGGCATGCGGTCGCCTATGCCGCATGATCGCGGTCAATGATCTTCTTGTAAAGAATACTCAAACGCTTCACGGCCCACATCCATATAAAAATGCTTCCAATGATCATAATCGCCATAAAGGGCGCGATGATCATTAGGTCTGTGATTGCGAAGATTGCAAGCATAATCCCCGTTAAATATCCTGCAAAAGCCTTGCTAAAACTCATACCGAACACATCGACAGCTGCTTTTCCTTTCGATTTAAGCTCGTCATCCAAGGGAATATAAGCCATTTCTTTCGTCGGGTCAAAAAGCGCGTATTTACAACTTTTACTAAGAAGTTGTTGAATGGCACCAATAATAACAGCTACATATACAGGTGTTAAACCAAAATCATCAATCATATCAGCAACTAAATGCCCCTGAAAAACAAAGAAAAAGAATAAAATCCCCGTACCTAAGAGCACTAGAGGTGTCATAATTGCAGCAACATACCAACTCATGCGCTCCACGATACTTTTCACAAAAGGGATGGTCAGTACTGTTACCAGACCCACAACCGACTGATATTGGCCCATAAAATTGTTGAGGGCTAGAACATCAGGAAACTGGAGCTTCAACTGCGTTTTCCACACCAGCCCAATCAGATTCATCGAAAAGTTATATGAAAAGACCAACACACCAATAAGGCCCAAATATTTAGAGCGCATAATTTCTTTTAAACTTTGACGCACCGAAAGCTTAGGACGCTTTTTGACGACCACTACACTGTCTGCATAAACACGCTCGTGCACAACAAAATGATTGAGAAACCAATATAAAGCATTCGCAGCCAATGCAAAAAAGATAACTGCTGTAAAAATGAAGGTGAAGTGCGCATCACAATCCGCCCCCACCTGCGCTTGCACAGCATAACCGCCAATAATAAGGGCAAAATGTCCTAGAAAAGCAAACATCGCATAAAAACGTTTGGCCTCCTCAATATGCGTCACCTCATTAGCAAACTGCCAAAAAAGGAGTCCAAGAGATACAGATCCCCATAGCTCCGCAAAAACATAGAAAGCCGTATATGTCCAGTTTTCATACAAACTCCATACGTGCTGCAGGTGGGGATACGCCAACTTGAGAGCGTCAATAGTGGCAGCATCTGGCTGAACAAGATTTCTGTTCGGATAAAGGTACGTACTGTAGAGAAAGAAAAAAACAATAAAAACACCCGTAAAAGTATGGAAAAGAGCACCACGCGAAAGGGTATTACAAAGCTTTGAGTAAAGAACTACAAATAACATCGAGACAGGAAGAACAACAAATCCCTTAATGAAGGGAATTACAGACGTCCCCATCGAAGAAATCACTAATGAGTCCTTTGTGTTGCGTAAAACGGTATAATTAAACAGTATGCAAAACATCATTCCAGCCATAGGCAGAAACTTTATAAGCTCATGCCGGCGAATTGGCCATAAAAACTGCCTAATACGGGAAAAAACCTGCTGCAGATCGCGCACGTAATTTACTCTATCGTTATGTTTCACAAAAGCGTGCTTTCGCTTGGAGTGAACATGCAGGATTGCGCCACACTGGTCAAGGAAAAACAGAGCTTCACAAGGATTTTGTCAAATCAGACACGCATACGGGAAACAACATATTTGCCATTGCTTCATTATGTTGTATGTTTCAGCACAGTATGACACACACGCAAGGAAATACTATGGAGTGGCACGGCACAACTATCTTATCCGTACGCAAGGGCAATCAGGTTGTTTTAGCCAGTGATGGTCAGGTTTCGATGGGTAATATGAAAGTCAAATCCAATGCATGCAAGGTACGGCTTCTTTCTGATGGTCACGTAATTGCTGGTTTCGCAGGGGCAACAGCTGATGCTCTGGCTCTTTTTGAAAAGTTAGAAGCAAAGCTTGAGCAGTATCCTCATCAACTCCAACGTGCCTGTGTGGAAATGACCAAAGATTGGCGCACGGATAAATACCTGCGAAAACTTGAGGCCATGATGGCTGTTGCAAACAAAGATGTGTCTCTGATTCTTACTGGAAATGGCGATGTTTTAGAGCCAGATGATGACATAATAGGTATTGGATCAGGAGGACCTTATGCCCTTGCTGCCGCTCGCGCCCTCTATCCCATTGAATCATTGACAGCCGAAGATATCGTTACCCGAGCCATGAAAATAGCTGCTGATATTTGTGTTTTCACAAACAATAACCTTAGCCTTGAAAAGATTTAAACCATGAAAACTGCTCTTACTCCTCAAGAAATTGTTCGTGAGCTTGATCGCCACATTGTTGCTCAAAAAGAAGCAAAGCGGGCAGTGGCTGTTGCCCTCAGAAATCGCTGGCGCCGACAACATGTCGAAACAAGCCTCCAAGAAGAAATTGTTCCTAAAAATATTCTCATGTTGGGCCCTACAGGTGTAGGAAAAACAGAAATTGCGCGGCGCCTTGCAAAACTTGTTAACGCCCCTTTTATTAAGGTTGAAGCCACAAAGTTTACCGAAGTTGGTTACGTTGGCCGTGATGTTGAGCAGATTATTCGTGATCTTTTAGAAACGGCAATTACTATGGTACGCGCTGAGCGCATGGCTGCGGTATCACAGGTAGCCAAAGAAAAAGCCGAGAGTGAGATCCTGAAGGCACTTGTTGGGGTAACGAGTGCTGAAATCACACAAGACGCCTTCCGTAAGGGGCTGGCGGATGGTGGCTTTGAAGATAAAGAGATTGATATTCAGGTCAGTGAAACTCCTAAAAGCCCCCTGGGTATGATGGACCTTCCAGGCGTGCCAGGAGCCCAGATGGGAATGATGAACCTAGGGGATATTCTCAAAGGAATGGGCACACCGCCGAAGAAAAAACGACGCGTAACCGTTGCGCAAGGACGGCGCATTTTGATCGATCAAATCACCGAGGAAATGCTTGATGGGGATGCCATTATCCATGATGCACGCATCCGCGTTGAACAACATGGGATTGTTTTTATCGACGAAATAGACAAAATAACAACGCGCGCTGAGCGTTCCGGCGGAGATGTCAGTCGCGAAGGAGTTCAGCGCGATTTGTTGCCTCTAATTGAGGGAACAGCTGTATCAACAAAACATGGCGTTGTGCGCACAGATCATGTTTTATTTATTACCTCCGGGGCTTTTCACCTCACAAAACCTTCAGATCTTCTTCCTGAATTACAAGGAAGGCTTCCCATTCGCGTAGAATTATCACCATTAAGTGTCGATGACTTTGTTCGCATTTTAACAGAAACGGAGTCCAGTCTTATTGAGCAGTATACAGCCCTCTTGAAAACCGAAAATGTTGCTCTGGAGTTTTCCAAGGATGCTATTCATGAAATTGCAATGATTTCCGTTGAGCTGAACCAACACGTTGAAAATATTGGCGCACGACGTCTCCACACAGTATTGGAGAAACTTCTTGAAGAAATTAATTTCACCGCCAGTGACGTGCAGGGATCAACATACACCATTGATGCAGCATTGGTGCGCACACGGGTAGGTTCTCTAGTCAAGCAAATTGATTTGTCAAAGTTCATTCTCTAAGGGGTCATTTCTTAATGGCATTGCGCATTACTACAGGAAAATGGCGTAACCGTTCGTTGATCATACCTCCTGCAACAATCACACGACCAGCATCCAACCGGGTGCGTGAAGCAATCATCAATATATTGAAGCATACTCCTCGTGTATGTTTTGAAACTCTTGAGGGACTTTTTGTTCTTGATGCCTATGCAGGGTCAGGAGCCGTGGGTTTTGAAATGTTATCTAATGGGGCCTCTCACGTTACATTTTGTGAGAATCATCCCGAGGTTGTGACAATCTTACAGCAGAACACTAAGAACCTTCGCGTAGAAAATAGCACAACTATCTTGGCTGTTGCGTGTCAAATGCTTTGTGTCACACAAACACCTATGGATGTTGTTTTTATTGACCCACCCTACCATCAGGATCAACTTACATCCGCATTGACTCATCTTGTCGCACACGGTTGGATTGGGACGCATACGCGCGTAGTCATTGAACACACGCACGATGAAGAGATCACCTGGACAGACGGGATGCATACCGTATTTAAGCGTTCTTATGGAAAACCCGTGATTCATATCGGGCGGTATCTCGGTTAATAGTCCTGATTGATATACTTTTTATGCATAAGAAAGTTTTGGGAAACAGAGGATTTTTTTCAGAACTACGTGCATAAAAAAAGGGATCCAAAGATCCCTTTTTTACACGCCTTTGTCCGGATTAGAAGTAGATTCCAATACCCACAAGGAACGTATGTGCCTGATTTTTGCGCACAGCCGTAGCGTAATTTTGCTCTTGAGCAAGGTGGAAGTTTTCCTCACTTGTCCGTGAACGGAAATTACCATACTCAAAGAATGTAGCCAAACCATCAGTAATCACATGCTGAAACTGTGCTGTAACGGTATCAGCATGGGATTTCCCAAGATATTGATTATTGCGCAGAGCCGCTGGGCGCCCACCTGGGATCTTTACTGCCGGCGTATACCGTAACGGAGTTGTTCCATTCTTACGTACAAAATGGTGGTAGCCAACGCCAATTTTGTTAGCACCAAAGTTATACCCTAAACCACCAGCATATCCACGCCCGGCGTTACGTCCAGTGAATTCTTTGGCTTCGCCTGATTTACCATTTTCGATGTACTGAACACCTGCCTCAATACCCTTATAGTCAAAACCCGCAGCAAAAACATAAGATTGTATCTTGTGACGGTTAATTAAACCAGGGTTGTATTGGTATGTCCCGGTCTTTATTTGGTTTACTTTCGAGTAGTATGTTCGTGCGGCCCCATTAATCACCGTCGCACCAAGACTAACCTTAGCCCCACTGCTAAGGGTTCTACCCCATGTCAATGATGTTGCCAGGACACTTTTGGACATATTGTTATGATCGGGGTGAATAGGGTCTCTGTGAATATTAGCTGTTGAACTAGAAGTGGGCGCATTACTGTTCATCGTGCCAAATCCCTTTACCGTACTATTCGGGGTATAGGAAAGACCAAGCTGGAAACCGCTTAACACGGGGGAGTTCCACATGATTTTTAGGGCACGACCCACAGAACCTCTTGCATCAAGCTGTACATTATTCACACCGGATGCCAAATTGAACAAAGCATTTTGGTAATCAGAGTTGTCTAAAGGACCCCCTGTACCTGTTTGCGTATCCTTCACTTGATTCGTCGCGCGATACTCCACACCTTTAAAGTTACCAATCTGGAAGTTACCCCATTTCTCCATGTTCCTCAGATAAATGTAGCTATCTTTGACAACGTTATCGCTGTATTTGTCCATGGTTAAGGAAACATTTGCTCCCCATTCCATGCCACCAAACTTTGCTGTGTCGCCTTGCATTTTGAGACCAAAGGCTGTCTCATCCATAGCAACACCAAGATTAGATTTCTTGCCATTGTTTTGAAGCTTTGCATCCTTAGCGTTTTTGGCATGATACATAATTCCTGTAGCCTTACCATAAAGGCGAATGTCCATACCACCATCTTTTTCAGGCTTTGGGGCACCTTGCTTCAACACGTCATTGCTTTTGTTTTTTTGCTTACTTTCGACAGCTTTCTCAGAACCCTGAGGATCAGTTCCCACAAAACCCGGATCCGCATACACGCTTTCAAGCGCCAGTCCTAGTGCAGCTACCTGCATTATCATTTTTTTAAACACATTAATCTCCTTTACGTATTTCATTTACACATAATACATATTATTTTTGGTAGCAAGACTAAGGCGTCTTTTGCATTTATAACATGCGCCTTAATGTGATAAAATTACACCTTAGACACTCCAGGAGACATACAAACTCATGAAAACACCTATTATTGGCATAAGTTTAGACATTGAGACAAATCCAACCTACTCACGGTATCCCTGGTATGCTCTACGGGAAAACTACACAACTTCCTTTATCACGGCAGGTGGGACGACCGTTGCGCTTCCCCATGATATCGCTGCTGTTCCTCATTATTTGGATATATTGTCAGGCATTGTTGTAACGGGTGGAGCATTTGATGTGAACCCAGAGCTTTATGGCGAGCCTTTAACCCCTGCGATTCAAGCACGTCTCAAACCCCTGCGAACAAATTTTGAAATGGCTCTTTTAGAGGGCGCCTTAAAACGGGATATGCCCATTTTGGGTATATGTGGCGGAGAACAGATTCTCAATGTAGTCTTAGGAGGCTCGCTCATTCAACACATCCCGGACCAAGTACCCGACGCTCTTGAGCACTTACAAAACTATGATGCCGCCCATACCGCCCATAAAATCCATATTGCCCCCAATACATTGCTCCATCGTTTGGTTGGGCAAACAACAATTGATGTCAACACCAGTCACCACCAAGCAGTTAAAGGAGTAAGCAACCACACAATTATTTCCGCAAGAGCCCCTGACGGCATTATCGAAGCCATTGAATATCCCAGCCATCCTTTTTGTCTTGGCGTTCAATGGCATCCTGAATTTCACGCAACACCCTACGACAAGCATATTATCGCCGGATTTGTAGCGGCTACACGTGTGTATGCGGGCAACCAATGAAAAAAGAGGCACGAATAGCGAAACTTATTGCGAATGCAGGCATATGCTCACGCAGAGATGCCGAAAAACTCATCCACGCAGGACGCGTTACGCACAACGATGAGACCGTGCGCACCCCCGCATACAACGTCAGTGATGAGAGTGGAATAAAGGTAGATGGGCAGTCTCTCACGCCCCAGACCAAAACTTACCTTTGGAAATACCACAAACCGCGCGGTGTCGTTTCTACCCACAAAGACACCCACGGACGAAAAACAATCCATCAGGATATCCCCCCTGATCTAGGACACATAATGAACGTTGGACGTTTGGATTTAGAGTCGGAGGGCTTAATTCTTTTTACAAACAATGGCGATCTTGCTAAAGAACTCATGCACCCATCAAGCGCAATTGAACGAATATATGATGTAACAGTTCAGGGAGAAATTCCCAAACACATGTGTGAGCACATTCACAAAGGAGTGTGTGTGAAAGGAATGAACTACAAGCCTGCTGTATGCAATATACTCGCCAGCACATCTAACACTCAGAGGATTGTACGGTTTACCTTGACGGAGGGTAAAAACCGTGAAATACGAAATATTCTCAGTTTTTTTAAGCTTCGCGTTCTGAAACTAAAACGCATCAGCTATGGTGGCATAACACTTGCACCCCTCAAACCCCGTGGGTTTATTAGGGTAGGTCCTCAAGAGGGCAACACGCAATTCTATAAAATTTTTCAGAAATACCAAAATAATTTAGCGGAATATTAATATATTTATTATATCGTAACAAATATATATTTTCTAAGAAGGATTTTCTATGAAGAAGAATTTCAGATTTTTTGTAATTTTGTCTATTTGTGCTTACTACAGCACAGATATTTGTGCAGACTGGCTTGAAAGCCTAGCAGCACGCAGTGGTAGGGTCGTTGGTGCCTTTAAAGGGTCATCCTCTGCAGAAAGCACAAACAACGAGCCAGAGGCTGCACCCAAAAATGATATTTTGGGACTCGATAGTGACCTTCTGGGACTCGATAGTGACTTTATGACAGACACAACAAACAAATCATCCGAAAAAATGCAGCAACAGAACGCCTGTAAGCAAAACATGGCACAAACCCAGAAAAGTGCCGACGGATCAAGGCAAGCTGCACAAAACCACATAGCAGCGGCACGCAAGGCCCAGCAAGCCCTCAAGGTTCACACAGTGGCTCATCAGAAGGCTCAACTTATGACAAAAAAACTCGTAGCAGCAGCGCGCAAAGCCCAGAGTGACGAAAAAGCTCTCGCAGAAACCGTTCAGAAGGTACAACTTGTGGTAAATGAACGAATAAAAGCGGCGCGCACGGCCCAGGCTTTAGCAAAGGCACACGCAGACAGAGCCCAAAAAACAAAAGATCTGTGCATAGAAAAGGGATTTGGTGGCACAGCAGTCTCTGAGGACGGAATTGATGATGACATCCTTGCCCTTCTCTCTGGTGACGCCGATGCCAGCGACACTGATGAAAGTGCACTTCTTAGTCCAGACACTGAAGATGAGGTCGCTGAGGAACTTTAACGAAATCTACCAAACAAAAGAGAACAGACAAGAAGCCTCCTTACCTTAAGGAGGCTTCTTGTCTGTTCTCTTTCAGGAAATTCTGGGCCATTTTTTACACGTTGGATCTATTTGTCACCTCCATTGCACCTATCAAGGACTCGATATTCTTATTTTTTATATTAAGGATGATAGTATATTTTATTGAAAAACTAAAAAAATATACTATTATATTTTAATATTTAAATAGAAAGAAACACACATGAAAAAACAAATTTTTTTACTCTTAACGATTACACTCCCCTTGTGGTCCTCTGAATCGGTGGATATAAAGGATAACAAAAAACCAGAAGTGACAACACTGGTTTCCTCATCATCCACAAATTCTTTTGTAAGAACTGGCTCGGGTGTAGGGGATGAATCTTCGGTGCCCCCCTCAAGAATGATCAGGCGTTTTACAGACAACAGCTGGTACATTGATACGTATCTGGGTATGCCAGATCCATTCCTCAACCTTCGCTTTGATGGTATCCCCCGCCCGGATTCAAATCATGCTATTGCACATGCCTTTCACCTTGCAAACGGGCGCCCATTCATTGTTGTGGGAACACAGCATGATCTTCCTTTAGGTCACTTCATGGCACGTACTGAGGCATTAGGCCTAACGGGTATTGCTGGTATTGTTTTGACTGAAGTTAATGCCCCTCCCCTCTGCAAAGAAATAGATTATTTAGAAGAAACTCCTTTATCGGATGCTGAAAATGAGAGACGCTTCAGTCCACTAATCGTTGGGCAACATACTGTTGATAAGTACATTGCGGATCTCACAAATCCTGAAAAGAGTCGCCCATTGTCTACGGAATATGCACGTGACTATATTGAAAGAAACACTCTCTTAAGTCTTGATGGTCGTTGGTACGAGAAAGCACAAATCCCACTTTCATCAACTATATTCGACGCGCTCTCAGAACACACAAGGCTACCTCGTAAGTTTTTTGAAAATAATGAATTTCACCCCTACGCAATCAGTCATATACTATATCATCTAAAATTGTTTACCCTATATGATAATTCATCCAAAGCACCCTATTTTACATTGGATTTTGCGCCGGATGATGTTTTGAGAAAACTTGCCCAGCGTCAGGGAAAAGGGGTATTTTCACTTGAAACAAGATCAGATCGGGACGATACAGAGCGCAAGACTCTTGAATCTCATCAAAACAAAATTCTGTCTGATATAATCACATCGTGTCAGGAAGATTCCAAGTCGCTATGGTTCTTCCCGACTTTAGTTGCGCATGTCAAGAAAGAGATCTCGGAACTCGAGGTGGTGCTTGCAGAGGAGGAAGAGGTACCCTCGACCGCTCCAAGGGTAGTACCCCGAGGCATGTATAATGAAATTCGTAATACCCGAACCCTTTTAGCGGAACAACTGTGTGCACTTTCACAGCCCGTGACGCGGTCAATTACCGATGTGTCAGATATCGCCCGAGGCGATGTGTCAGATATCGACCGAGCCGATGTGTCAGATATCGACCGATCTGATCCGGTTATTGTTGATGCAGTGGCCCGTGATGATCTTTGGGCCGAACGTATTCAGATGTCTTTATGTACAACTAATCATTCCCCAGTTGTTTGTGTGGTTGGACAGTTTCATACTTTCGATCTCGTGCGTGCATTAGCAGAACGTGGAGCCATTCATCCAGATAGTGCTTTCCATCCAATTACCAGTGTTACCCTACCCGGTGTCATTGAGACTCTTGAGCTTCATCAGGCAGGCCTCACTCGTTTTGTAGAGGAAACCCATGCATGGGTTCTTCCACGTGCGCCGCACAGCGTTGTCGGTTCAGACTCTATGGGTGAAGCAGGTGGCATTCCTCATGATCACCTCTAAGTTTCGTAGTACGATTCAGCTAAAATCCAAGAGCTTATTCCGTGTGAAATTATCGAGTCTGATTCACTGATAATTCGTGACTAGTATTAGTTAGGGGTGGTATTCCACCCCTTTTGTGTCTTGGAAACAAACGATGTTTGTATCCTTTTGAATCTTTAAAAAATCCAGGGATTTTATGGATATGAAGGCCGATAGGTGCATATCATGACGCCTCACCATGAACTCTTAATATGGTCAAAATTAATTTCTTCTATTGTTTGTGGAACAGGAATGCTATCCTGTTCAAAATGATCATGTAGTTTTTGTTTTTTACCTCCATGAATGGTGAAGGTGCCGTCCTTGTGCTATAA
Source organism: Alphaproteobacteria bacterium (assembly GCA_023898725.1). Lineage (NCBI taxonomy): Bacteria > Pseudomonadati > Pseudomonadota > Alphaproteobacteria > Alphaproteobacteria bacterium. Next base: position 579,893 of record CP060236.1, on the reverse strand, counting down.
GTCTCGTATGGGGCTCTAATTGGAGAGAATGCTCGCATAAGTGCCTTTTCTGCTTATGAGCGATTTAAATCGGCCCTTTAGATCTAATTCATAAAAAATATTTTAAATGTTTACCTTATTAATTCCAAAAATCCACTTAGAATTATTGACAAAAATTTCCACACAGCTACATTTTTAAGCAGTTACATTGTTAGGTAATATGAATTTAGGTAATTTCGCGATTGTTTTGCTTGCTAGCGTATTGAGTTCTTCACTGTATTCCACAAACCTTAAAAACAGTTTAGGTATTCATGTATACGAAAGCGACGACAACGATTTGATTTGTCATGCATATGTTGATTGGTTTCAAGGAAAACACGATCTCAAAATGAAGGGCTATTGTTCAGACAATAACCTTGAATGCCGTGCAAAAGAAGGAGGAGAAAAAGTTTGCTACAATGGAGATTTTAGTGAAGCGTTGACAAATTTTTATACTGATCGTGGGAAAGTAGCGACTACTATTTCTAAAGATCACTTATTGAAAAATAGACCTACCCGCTCTCCAACAAAAGTAGATCTTAGTGTTCAGCGTGAAATACAACAAGATGGTTTTCAATATGAGATTACCTACATTTATGAAAAAGTTGATAACTCCAAAAAAATCAAAGAGCTCTCAAAAGATCTTGAACGCTTAAAGAGAGGCAAAAATTCAATGAACAGAAACGATTACAACAAGAGATCGTATGCATTAGATCAGCAATTGGAAGAAGCCAAGAGCGTCCCGCAGAAACCCACGTTAGATGTTAGTTTTCACTGTTACCCCCCTCGAAACTAACTTAGGGCGTAAACTATTGAGACCAAATAATGCATAAGAACTTTGAATAAATTTATCTATTGTGATATTAAGCTAATATTTTTTGTGGATCTTTAGTTAATACAATTTTTGCCTTTGTATGTATTATTTTTTAAGACTAATTCTCACTGGCTTATAATGGTAATATAATCAAATATTTGGGTTAAAGCTTGGGTCAATTTCCAAAAATATCTATTTCTCTGTCCCGTTACGAACTTCAGCTATTGGGTGCAGTTCTTCATGGGAAAAAAAACATGTGGATTGCACAGAAATTCTGTAAAACAACCCAGGCTATCGAAAATAAATTAAGCGCTCTTCGAAATAGAATTTTCCCCGAGATCCGATATAGCAAGTATCGAGACCAATTGGTTAACTTTGTCCGCAATGGATTAAAAGACGGTGAATACATTCTTCAAAGAGCATTTGAGGAAATGTGTCATGAATATGAAAAAAATATTTTACTGCAAGACATCAGATCTCTTGTCAAAAAAAAGCATCTGTCATGTGATTTCTACAAAGGAAGCCTTGTCAACCTGAATGTAGATATAAGGGAAGATCTTCGAGACATAGGTCTTGGTGTTAGAAAAAAAATAGATCTATCTACAAACTCTTTAGAAAACAACATTGAGATTTTATTCAATCAAACTAAAACATCTAAAAACATACCTCTTGCTAAGATCTCCATTGACCCAGATCAACTGTGCCATCGTGATCTCAAGGTTTATATTGCAAATGAAATATTAAAACAGGGACCGAAAAATGGTTTTACTAATCAGCTATTAAGCCGCTTAAAATACTACTTGGAGCAATCCAAATTAATGGCGGATACTTTTAATGCCATACCAAATGATGTCACTATTCTTCCCCTTAACACGGTTTCATCTGAAACACAAAAAGATGAGACTAGCAAAACTATTAGCAATCCGGTTGTCACAAAGAATTATCAACTTGAATTAAAGATAGCTATATTTGCACTAACCACAATATTTATCCTACTTTTCTCAATCTGGTTTGGCCAAAACCATGAAAACTCAATCCAAGTATCTAACATTGAGGATATAATCACTGATAAATACTATATCAATCAGAGGTATCATCAAAAAATTCATCATGTTTTTTCCCAACCACATAGCAATGAACAAAATAAGGTTATCTCAATAACCGGGAATGATGGCATGGGGAAAACGACACTTGCTCAATTATATGCGAAACTTCAACCAGCCTCTATTAAATGGACGTTTAATTGCGAATCAAATGATCATTTTTTAATATCATTACACTCTATAGCAAAAGAATTAGTATTAGAAGACCCAAGCTTAAGTGATAAGTTATCTAAAATTGAGAAAAGTATTGATAACGATAAATTTAGATTATTCTTAAATTTTTTGCGGAGACATACTCCCAAAAATGCAAAAAAAATATTCATTTTTGATAATTTAAATTTTAATACTGCTCATATTATGAAACTGCTACCTCGACAAAAAGCTAAGTGGGGCAGCGTTGATATTCTAATAACCTCAGATGATTCTGATTTAAAAAACTCTAACTGCGTTTATGATAATATCCACCTAGATAAAATTGATAAAAAAGACTTTTTAGAAATTATTCGAATTTCGATTAATATCGACCAGCCAGACATAAAGGCTGATCTAGAGGAGGCCATAAAACACTGTCAACTCACACCTTTGTTAGCCTATATGCTGGTTAAATCCAAGCTAGAAGAGCCAGAAAAAAGTTTTAAAGACATTGTGAATAACGTCTTTTACACAAAAGATAGCAATCCTTATGAATCCAACAAATCTGATCGTTCGATACAAGATATTCTTGTCAAACGCATAGAAAGTAAAATTATTGAAGATTACCAGCTAAAAAAACTCTTAATCTGTTTAAGTTACCTAAACCCACAAAACATACCATTATATCTTCTTGAAGGTTTTTTCTCCCATATACCCAGTAAGGTATTACGATCAAAATTAAAAAGTATCATGGGCTCTTTTTCCAAAGAAGGAAGTTATGAAATGATTAACTTTCACCCTTGCTTGCATAAAATTCTTGTTTCTTATGTCCAAAAACTGCCTCCTGATCATGAGGCTATTGTGGATTTTATGGGGTTTTTAATTGCCAAAACCAATGATGATAATAAATCATTGAATGACGAGAAATTAAGACTTTCTCTCATTCATCTCAAACAAATCGTTAAAAAAAGTACGTTTAAAAGCCCAGCAAGTCTGTCGGAAATATACTTCACAATTGGAAAGGCAAGGAGATATTTTGGTCAGAGAGAAAAAGCCTTAAAAGATTTTTCCCAGGCGCTAAACTTCGTATCTAAGACAAGAAACTCTGTGCAGTACTCTCAAATTCTCAGCGAATACTGTCTCACAAACAGATATCTGGGAGAATATAAAAAAGCTATTTCCTTACTGGAAGCAAGATGTAATGAGAATGTTTCTGCAAATGAAAAGCTTGGATGTTACAAAATCCTTGCCCTATTATATAGAGATATTGGGGATTATAACCGATCGATTAATTGCTATAAGCTCTGCTTGGAAACAGACCCAGCTGACCTTCCTACCAAAACAGAACTAGGAATAATATATCACAAGATTGGCTTACCGGCTGAAGGACTTAAACTTTATCAAGAAATCCAAGCCTCTTTGCCAAAAAAACTTCAAGAGTGCCGTTTAAAGAACAGATTTAAACTATTACATGCCTTACATCTTGAGGATGATAAAAGCAGTGAAAATTCTTTGATAGAATTAAAAGATCTTCTTGATGATATGATCAAACGCCATGGTGAGAAATATCTTCTAACTGGACTACTGTATTGTGATGTAGGGGAAATTTATATTAAGAATAAAAAATTTTCACAAGGGTTTCACTATTTGGAAAAAGGTCTTTTTATCATTATGAAACGTGTTGGTATTGCTCATCCAATATTTATGCGTAAAAAGCTAAAAACCATCCACTTAATGATTAAGAATAATTTCAAGAACCCTCGCTCTGAATTAAAAAAAATCCGTAATTATATTACACAAAACAATCCTAATTTCATTCCATATTTATATTCCTTAGAAAAAGAGCTTGGTATTGATAAACCAGAAAACTTAAAGACTGAATCTATCAAAAAGCAAATCGAATCTCTGTATCCCAAAAAATCCAAACTTTATAACTCATTATATAAATCAGTGATGCAACAAGTTAACTTGTAAGATTTTTGAAAGTTAATCTCACGAATAAGTATTAATAAAAATAGGAAAACATCAAATACCCGCCCCCTGACAATACCCCTACAAGGACACAGTAAGGAAGCTGTGTTACAACATGAGACATATGATCGCACTTGGCCCCCGTCGAAGAAAGTATTGATGTATCTGAAATTGGAGAACTGTGATCACCCATCACGGCACCACCTAACGTAGCTCCTAATGATATATAAAGGAGGTTTTGATTTGTGGCCATCACAAGATCAAATACAATTGGCACCAATATGGAAAACGTTGCCCAGCTAGTACCAGATGAAAACGAAAGAATTCCTGCTACAATAAATACTGACAATGGAATAAATGCTGGGTTTAGGCCTGATTCTATAAGGAAATCTGATAAAACATGCCCTATGTTTAAATCTTGAATCACTGAAGATAATGCCCACGCAAGCATCAATATCTTCATAGCAGGGGCCATAGATTTATAGCCCTCAACAAATGAGTTTTTAATTACAGGTACTGATGGGTTTAGATAAACGCTAACTAACGCTAGAGATCCAACAGCACCCAAAATGAGTGATATACCGACATCAATATGATTGAGAAGTTTCATGAGATTTGTCTGATAATTCGAAAGTATATAGCCTGATAAAAGCATGATAATGATCGTTCCAACCAATAAAAATGATAAACTGGTTGTCGCAGCAAAAAATAGATTTCTTTCTTCAGGAACATTGCGCTTCACCCTTAATTGATGACTTTGATCCACGTGTAAAGGATCTTCTGGTGATTTGGTTTTCAAACTATCTTGGGATTTTTTGTCAAGGGCACGCATTAAAGGAAAATCAAAGGTAGTAAACGCTACTACTAACGTTAAAACAAGGGCACCGATAGCATAAAAGTTATATGCGGCTGATTTGATAAAGACCTCAAAAGAAAATAAACCTATGAGATTGTGCTTCTGCAAATTTCTTTCAATGATAGCCATAATCGTCACACCCCAACTTGAAAATGGTATCAAAATACATGCGGGGCCTGCTGTTGAATCCAAATAATACGCGAGTTTTTCTCGTGACACACCTAACTTCTGCACCATGGGAAGAGCTATCGCCCCAACTATTAAGCTATTGAAATAGTCATCAATAAAAACTATCAACGCAATAACTATAATGGCCATTTCGCACTTACGCGGTGTATTAATAAATTTCATTAATCTACCCGTCATAGTTCCAAGAGCCCCACTTTTATCAAGTAACGATGTATATGAACCAAGCAGCCACAAGAAAATGAATAATGAGATGTTATTGGCAACTAAAGTATTGTCTTTGTAGAATATTTCCCTGAAATATTTTACAAATTCAAAAACGTACTGATGATCAAGTACTCCAACCTTAATAAAGACACCAAGGAATATTCCACAGATAATTGAAAAACCTGGCCTTTTACTTATCATTGCTAAAGCTATGGTCAGGAAAGGTGGCAGAAAGATTGGCCAACTAGTGAGAAGCTTTGCGTACACGAGAACCTCCTATTACAATATTGGTTTGTGAGATAAATACACCTAAAAGAATCATGCTCCCCCCGAGGATGCTGTGAATACCTATTGGTTGTTGGAGAAACAGGCTACAGAATAATAATGAAAAAAATGGATCACTCATTTCAATCACCTGTGCTTTTCCGGCTTCTATGTACTCAACTGATTTTGCTGTAAAATAAAAACCCATTAGGGTCGGCACGATAGCCATAAAAAGTATATGTTTATTATGAGATACAGGAATCGCGTATGATTCACCCGTGATAGCAGCAAAGCTGACAAGCATTGCACTTCCTAAACCACAAAGCCACCATAAAAGACCAAAACTTGAGGGAGTACGGAAATACCTGGCAAAGAAAATAAACCCTGAGTACCCAGCACCTCCAATAAATGCATATAGTATGCCTTGCATGCTTTTAGCGTCAATTAGGTTTACATCTCCCAACAGCACGTACTCACCAATCAAAATTAACAATATACCCAAGATAAGTCCTATTGTGAGAGGCTCTTTTAAAAACAAGACACCAACTAAAACGGTAAGAATTCCTGTGCCGTAAACAGTAAATGAAACATTTGCAATGGACGTTAGAGCAAATGCTTTTGTTTCAAATACGTATAACAACAAAACGCCACAAAAAGCCAAAAGGGAAATTTCTTTAGACCTATTTCGAAGAGAGTATATTTGACTTCTGACCATTGGAGAAAAAGTAGCGATTAGCGATATCAAGAAAAAGGCATACACACAGCGGTAAAGCGCTATTTGAATTGGCAACAAAGCATCACTAAAGCAGAACTTTGAAAAGATACCCAATGTTCCATTTGATATTGCGGCACCCAGTGCCAAAATGATTCCTTTAGACTTCATTTTATCTAACAATCATATGGGTGTTACGGCCTGTTCTATGGGAAACTGTTTTACGTAAGTCTTCCAGAACAAGAATACGCTCCATCCATCTGTCACGGCCATCGTAGTTTGCCTTGAATTTACCACGACCATGTGCAAGCAGATGATTATTAATGATAAGGATCTCACCTTGGTTTAAAGCCAGTCCGGTACGAGATTCTTCAATCTTCTCACAGATATAATCAAATGCAGCTTTCGCTTCGGTAGTAAGATTTTCAGTTGGCATGATCTCTGGATCAAGTTGCAAGTATGGGTTATTCCATTGCCCACGAAGAATACTTATTTTTCGGATCTTATTGAATGTTTCAAAGGTTTTTTGCAAATCCGTGTTCTCTTTATACTGTTTTTCTGTGTACGTAACCTCTGTGTGGGAATCATCAGGATAGATTTCATACTGTTCTTTAAACAACTCTCTTTTATATTCATCTGGAATCGCATCTAACTGAATAGGAAATAGTGTAGTTGGCGTTCTAGAATCATTTCTCATACACATAAGCGTTAAAAAGTCAGCCCGAGCAATATGGAAAGAGTCTTCTGTATGAAATCTTAGATTCACATTAGATCCATATCCCTGTTGATGTTCTTCAAAACCCTGAATTGGCAGAACATCAGATACAAAACTGCCGCCGTTTTGTGTTTTCCAGCTATAGGGATAACCAAATTGAGCAGCTATGAAAAAGTTAATGAATTGCAGTTTTCGGGCATAATCAGACTTAGGAACATTCCAATGAGGGGGCGTACTCCCTAACAGCTTATCGTCAAAGGGATATCCCCTTATGACTAATACGTCAGACGCCTCCTTTTTAAACTCACTAACTGTCAAACGAATTTGTTGTGGTAGTTTTGTGATAAATATATTTTTTGCCTCATAAAAATCTGGGTTATCTACGTTATCAAAACGAGAGAGAGCTTCATCAGAGCACTCGTTAAGTAAGCTTATGTCACTTAAGTTTAAATTATATTCCATCACCTTAAGTTGACGTGATAGAGTATTTGATCTCTTAACGTTTAAATTTTGTGCAAACATTTTAAATTACCGTTTAATTTCATCTGAACTTAGAACTAGAAATCTTTTTATTCCATAAAGGTGATTAACTTTTACCCAAGTGGGTCTAGGAAAACTTGTTTTAATGCGAATAATGAGATCATAAGCTTAAATGAAAAGAATTTTCAGCAATCATAAGCAATGAGGTTTCAGGGAGTTTGATAAATATCTAATTAAGCTAGATATTGTCACTATCTTGGGTGGATATTTGGGTTATCGCCGCGAAAACTTATTCGTATTTCTCCCAGAATAGAATAATAATTCAGATATAATATAATGTGAAAACATTGTGGGGTGTAAATTTTATGTCACGATAAGCCACGCCTAAACGGCTAATATTTGTTTTTCGTCTTTGCATGACAATATAATGTTGTTTCACTCAAACCACTCACCTTTTGTCCCTGTTGGAAATTTGGCGTTCAGATATCGTCATTTTTATTATCAAATCATCATCTGGGCGGTAAGATGGTATTGTAAGTATGGAATCAGCTATCCCGACTGAGAGAAAATGGCCTGTGAAAGAGGCATCCAGGTTAACCCTACAACGCTCTATCATTGGGTCATCTATTATGCCTCTAAAATTCTGGATAGACTTAAGTGGTACTGAAAAATAACCAGTGGATAGTCTTGGCGCGTGGATGAGACCTGCATCAAAGTGAAAAGAAAATGGCCATACCTTTATAGAACCTTGAATAAGCAAGGCTATACCATTGATTTTATTTGTCCCCAATACGCAATACAGGAGCTGCACAAAAGAGTGGCAACATCTACAGGTAAAATACCTGAATAATTTGATCGAATCAGATAATGGCAAAATCAAACCCCTCACAAAACCAACCCTGGGATTCAAGTCACGCACAGCCGCTTATGCTACATTAAAAGGACTTGAACTGATGAGAATATCTAAAAAGGATCAATGAGATACCTGGAAGTTCGCACAAGACCTTCAAGGAGAAGTCAGAACCATCACTCAAGGTCTGCTCGGATATTAAGCCCCAAGAACCTTTCAGAGGCTGTTGGTTCCTCAACATTCAAATTTGCAACACGGCCGTAGAAGTTATGGGGGTATTAATGGACAAGGCGCTTACGAATGCCGGTACGGTCTTTTCTTAAAAGAGGAACTTTTTCAGCATATGCGGGACCTTCTGCGCGAAAGGTAACGTCATCAACTCTTACGCCATCTTCAGAAGAAATATCAGAATCTGTTGCATACGTAGGCGGAGGTGTCTGCCTGTGCGTTGCATCATAATCTTTCAAGACCTTCAACAATGTTCCTTCCGGTAAGTAGCCAAGCCTAAGCGGTTTCCTATCCTTAATACGTGTGCGGTTTGATTCATATCTTCTGCTAAGGCGCTGGCCAAAATGCAGCCTATGCGATGCATCCAGTGCGTCGAGCGATTCCTTGGTGATCGGACATCCTGCTATTTCCTCCTCAGGAAACAGACCTTTAAATCCGTTTTCAAAATAACGTCCTATCAATGATGCTGCTCGCGGAGCCCCAAAATAATGGGCTTGTGCAAGGAGTTTCAGGGCACGGCTAGGGTCTTTTTCCCACGCACACGGTTCTTCCCCACATATCTCGTTTAAACGTTCCCACTAACAGCTTTTCCGCAGCGGTAACACATGACTCAGCAAAATGAATTTCATCTTCATTCGGATAATGGTCTGTCGTGCGCCGTGCCTTAAAATTCACAGTATCACCAGTGTCAGCACTGATATAAGATAAATCAAGCAGTTTAAGTGTGTGCGCATCAGGGTGCATGTGTATCCCTGTACGAACAGGTGACCTTTCAGCGTCACTAACTTCAGTAAAACTTGCGAGAAGTGGGGGACATAACAATATTGTAAGAATGGAAAGTATATAGTGCATAAAGATTATCCTTATGTACATAAATACTCTATATGAATATCCTTGTTTGTCAATTAATTCTATAGGTGATCAACGAGTATCTTTGATAGTGTTGACCCAGAAACAGGGGGGTGCGTATTTAATGCACTGCGAACAGCTACACCCATTTCACGCACAAGAGTGGGGATATCACCCTCACTTTGCACACGATCTGTATACTTCATCATCCATAATAAGGAAAGAAGGCGGGCTTCTTTAACAAAGGTTGTGGGAGGCACAATGCCACCGCGATTCCACGAGCCAAAATCACGGGGACGGAGGCAAGGGATGCAGGCACACGCATCAACGCCATAAGATAACAACACTTGATTAGTGAGCCTGACAAGGGTGACACTCCCTATCACGAGGAAAGAAAGCCCCTCTCCCCACACGGCAGGGTCATAAAAGCTTGGTGATTGTGTATAAGCAATACCGCCAATGATTGCCGCACTGCCAATAATAAAGTCAGGAAGCTGATCCTTACGATTAACGGGGGCAGGCATTGCACCACGTGTGGCCGAAAGATCGCCTGTTGCTTCTTCCCAGAGGCGAAAATACCTCTCTGTATTACCAGGGAGACTTTGCACCATAGACCTCAAAAGATGATTTTCGGGTTCAGTTAAGACCCCATGTGCTGCTCGTGTAGTGATCACTCTTTTTAGTAGTCTTTCGCGGGTGTCAGAGGTGTCCGTAATCATTTTATAGAGATCGATATCCGCGGGAAAATCTACACCAACCATAATTGGCTGGCTTTTCCCATCTGAAAGTAAATCTGCCGCCAGAGCGTTTAATTTACGCATTTAAAACGTTAGGGATTCTATTCCCTCATCCAACCTGAGGTTCTCACGATTCAGGTTACGCAGCTTTACAACCCCGTCGAAATATGCGGCAATGGCATTTGTTTTTGCATGAGCATGCAAAAAGGTTGCGATGCGATGGGGTAGTTGCCGAATGCCCTCTACGGGAGCTGCGGTTCCATCAGGCATGAGATAGCCCTCATCATATATAATGTCATCAGGAATGGGGGTCGTAAAACTTTGACAATCATAGTAAGCCGCAGGATAATCTACACAAGGACGCCCCCACCCATTTTCACATACTTGTGCATCAATAAATCGCATCACCGGGGTATCAAGGGGGTTGACGACATGTTCGCCTAGGAGTGGAGATGTTAAGTGATCAACAATTGTCCCATCATCGCCAATATCAGTTATAGCCTTATCAGGGTTTCTTCCATTAATTTCCGCACACACACGGACGAACTCGTCATAAAAAACGCGGGCATCTTTGCGTAACGGTTGGGAAAGATGATTAGTTTTTGGATCATCAGTCATTACTGCCTCTAATAATACTGGTGGGACGGGGACAACAGCACTTGCATAGTGTCGCAATTCTGAAAATCAAGGTAGAATGATGAAAATACCTTAAGTGACTGATCTTTCTCCCCATACGATATCTTTGAAAGCAAGCTCGTGGATCATCGACAAACTCTAATTCCTCGAGAATAACAGATTCAGGAGCAACACCTCCTGATGTCATCATTGGCAACGAAACAGAGGAAAAGAGAATAAAAGCTCTCAGAAGATTTTTAGTAAACGTGATGGTGCGCGATGTTTCATACTAAGGGCTAATGTATTACCTATATGTCATTATTGAAGGGGATAATTTTACAGAAAGGGGAAAAATTGACTTTCTGCCCATTAATAAACACCGGCCAGCGTACTATGTTATTTTTTTATCATCAGAATTAATAGCCTTTATCCCTCGGTCTTTCCAAAAACCACGGCTGTAGCCACCCTGTGCCTTTGGGGATGGCCTGATCAAAGAATCTCGGGTATTCGTACGAGTCACTCCTTTTTCAGAGGACACAGATTAGTCGACTGTTCCAGTGCGGCGGTGCCTCACCGTGCCCAATAGAGCACGTCTCTCCTCGTCTCCTTCTTCTTTGCTTTCTTCAAGCACAACTACTACATCGCCAACCCCTACACCAAGGGTTTCGGGAGCATCCTCGGCCCTAAAAATATCTCTCAATACGAGTCCTAACTTATCGTCAAGATCTCCTGTTGTCGGGGTTTTTCCTGCAGCTAATGCACGCGCATTAAATCCATAGGCAACGACAGGGGTTCTTGTTCCACCGAACCCTCTTCTTGTTCGTCCGACAGCGTTATAGAATCGAAAATCAGGCTTACCTGGACACCGAACGTTTTCAGTGTATCCTCCACCTAGAGGAATATACGCTATTTTATAACCATAGTAGTTCATCATAAGTGAGCCAGCCTCACTGTGACCGTAATAGAGCGCTGCTCGTGCATAATGGAGAGCTGCAGTAATTAGCCCACTCTTGCCCTCTTTTTGATAACGCAAGAAAAAGGAACACGCCGTTTTAAAACACTGCTGTGCAAACTCTATTTCTTCCTTTGTTTGCCAGGTAGATGTGACTGGTAAATACTCCGCACGCTTCACACGGGGTCTTCCGGAAGGATACGGGTGAGGATCAACGACCTCCATGGGTTCCAGTGAATCAATTGAGGGATGAGGATCGAGTCGCATGGCGCGCGCAATAGTTAAGGGTGATGGAAAAGTTTCCCCCGTACCATCCGCGCACGCACGAGTTGTTGAGGCTTGTGCCACAACAACAGAGAAAACCAACAATGTGCGTAAAACTTTAACCATAATCAATGCTCCTATCACCTGAGAATATTTGCAGATTCTTGGCTATTTGTCAATTTTACTTCTATCTGAGGTAATCAACCACTGTTCTTGATATATTTGACCCTCGAGTTACTGGATGGAGCCTGAGTGTTTGCTTGATCTCACTTGTAAGTGTGCGCACGTGCCCATTAACGTCTCCCGCTCTAGCTGTCTCCATTCTCTTTAATATCCAAAAGATGCTTGCAAGTTTAGCTTCTTTCGAGAAGGTTTCCGCCGGGTAGGCAATAGGAATGCCTAATGAATCCCGCCGAACAACACGTCCACATGTCATGGTAGCAACCAGGTCTCTTCCACAGGCCCACGCAATTTCATCAACAACCTCGATCCAGCTAACGAGGGCATTTGCCGCAAAGTAGAATACAGTCACGTTGGATCGTGTTGTCTCTCGTGACTCATGCCCAGCGTGCAATACCTTGAACACCTCTGGACCTTGGACACCTCTGATCTCAGACATTTTAGAATTAATCACAACACACTTTTTGCGGATAAGAAGGATCACATCAAGGGCATCGAAAATTTTTGGAATGATTAATGTGGTAGTGGCCAAATTCAGTCGTATCCAAAACATTATAGGCTGGCCAAGAGTCTGTATAAACAAGGCTATCAGGTTACTCCCTTGCTCCGAATAATCGGAACCAGCGGGGTTCTCTTGGCATCTGGAATCACCTGAGTATGTACCTTGCATCCCCGCTTCAATAGACCAAATACAGGAACCTTACCTACAGATCCCCTTTCTCGTTGACCTTTACGGGCACCTCCAAAATAACTTTCATCAACCTCTATCTCTCCATCAAAAACAGACAAAACTTCACGTTCTTGATGCTGGGCAATCAATACTCTGGGCCTCTGATAATAGTAAGCTGCTGTTTTATGATTGATACCAATCAATCAAGACACACATCTTGCTATGGTGCCGGCCACAAAAGGCTCAACTAGCTTTTCGTGTTTCATTCTGCTTAAACGACTCTTTCTCATGCCTACCTTTATAACACTTTTTATGTATTATCTGGGACAACCTCCTAAAAGTTATCTCAGCGTGCGGGGGCTGGACGTGGAGCAGAGCGGGCTTTGGCACGCGGGGGTCTTCCTTCTGGGCGACTACCAGAACGAAAATTAGGACGTTTTGGAGAACCATTTGGCGACAGACGACGCTCTGATGCATCACGTCCACGGCTTTGTCCCCCAAAGGTCCGTGCTGGACGACGCTCGTGAGAATCTGCACTGCCATCGGCAGAGGAAGATTTTGCACGGAATGGCCTCAGCGCTTTTGGTGCCCCGGGACGTGCGGATGATCGCTCACCTCTCCGGTCGGGACCTTTTCCCTGTAAAAATCCGGGGCGACCCTTGCGAGAACCTGGTTTCACGGGCTTGGTGTCCTTTAAAGAAGGATCAAGTAAGCGTTCAATCGCACGCCATTGTACTGTTTCAGCAGAGCTTAAAAAGTTTACGGCCTCACCACTTGCACCTGCACGGGCCGTGCGTCCGATACGGTGAATATAATCCTCTGGATTTTGAGGAAGATTGTAGTTAATAACATGTGAAATGTGCGGAATATCAAGACCGCGTGCCGCAACATCTGTAGCAACAAGAACACGTGAGGTTTGTTTGCGAAAATCAGCGATAACACGGTTACGCTTATTCTGGCGCAAGTCACCATGAAGGGCATCCGCTTTATGACCATTTTTCTTAAGCTTAACCATCATTGCATCTGCCGAACGCTTCGTTTTCACAAAAACGATCACAGATCCTTGACGCACTTCAAGCTCTTCAAGAAGCAAGTTATACTTATCCGGATCTTCGACCTTCAAACGGGTTTGCTTAATATTGGCCGCAGGCGTATGAACTGACCCCACCGTAATACGGGCAGGATCTGTCAAATATTTTGCCGATAATTTCTGAATGCCAGAAGGAAGGGTTGCGGAGAACATCAGTGTTTGGCGGACTTCAGGAAGAAATTTCGCAATAGCATCCAACTGAATGGAGAATCCCATATCAAGCATCCGGTCAACTTCATCAAGAACAAGGATACGCGTATTCGCAAGGGAAAGCGTTTTACGATTGAGATGATCATTAATGCGGCCTGGTGTACCGATAACAATGCGCGGATTTGCGCGCAATTGGTTTCCCTGACGGGTATAACACTCACCACCAACAAGCAGGGCCATAGGAACTTTCGCCTTACCGATAAAAGACTGGAAGGCCTGATACACTTGAAGGGCAAGTTCACGGGTTGGCAAGAGCACTAGACCGTGGCTCTGTGTGTCAGAAAGAACTTTTGTAACCAGGGGGATACCAAACGCAGCCGTTTTTCCTGTTCCCGTTTGAGCCGTAGCCAAAACATCTCTACCCGCAAGAGCAAGAGGTATTGTTTCACGTTGCACAGGTGTCGGTTCTGTAAACCTTAAGCGTGTTAACGAAACCTTAAGTTCGCTTGGTATTCCTGGGAAATTGAAATCTTGCATAATTAATCCTTATGTTGTTTGTTTTAAACGGTGCTAGTGCATGTCAGTTAACGAAACGAACACAAGTCAAATTAATGAAATGCAAGCCTTAGCGTGGCGCGAGGTTAGTCGCTCAAACTAATATTTACGGCGGATTGCTTTCCACGGTTTTCCGCTAGCTCATAGGACACTCTCTGTCCATCTGGAAGATGTTGGATTCCTGCTTTTTGGACTTCACTGATGTGAACAAAAATATCAGCGCCACCCTGCTCAGGAGCAATGAAACCATAACCTTTTGTAGTATTGAACCACTTTACTGTACCTTGTGCCATTTATTCTTCCTTTTAGATAGTTACTGTTAATAGATTTTTCAACGGCAATTGAAAAATATCTGAGTTTCCGAACCAAAATCCAATAAAGGGGCAAAGGGTTAGCCTCACTACCTATATAAATTCGCATAATCAATCATGATCATGACATAGGAAAACAAAAACTCTCACTACACTTATATCAAAAGCGTTCAGTGAGCAAGGTAATATTTATGATACTAAAACCTTGTGTCAAAAAATAGATACATGAATAAAAGAGATTTTTTGTAATAAATATGAAAAGGTGAATTAATGACGATATGTAAACCCTATAAGGGCAATTAAACACATCAAGTGTTGGAGCGATTAGTACGGGTTAGCTTAATACATTACTGCACTTACACATCCCGCCTATCAACGTGGTGGTCTTCCACGGCTCTCTTAAGGATAACTTATCTTGAGGAGAGTTTCCCGCTTAGATGCTTTCAGCGGTTATCTCGTCCGTACTTAGCTACCCAGCAATGCAGCTGGCGCTACAACTGGTACACCATAGGTACGTCCATCCCGGTCCTCTCGTACTAGGGACAGGTCCTCTCAATTATCCGGCGCCCACGGCAGATAGGAGCCGAACTGTCTCACGACGTTCTGAACCCAACTCACGTACCACTTTAATTGGCGAACAGCCAAACCCTTGGGACCGACTTCAGCCCCAGGATGTGATGAGTCGACATCGAGGTGCCAAACCTCCCCGTCGATAAGAGCTCTTGGGGGAGATCAGCCTGTTATCCCCGGCGTACCTTTTATCCGTTGAGCGATGGCCCATCCACGAGGGACCACCGGATCACTATGACCGACTTTCGTCTCTGCTCGACATGTACGTCTCGCAGTCAGGCAGGCTTTTGCCATTACACTCTACAGCTGATTTCCGACCAGCTTGAGCCTACCATTGCGCGCCTCCGTTACTCTTTAGGAGGCGACCGCCCCAGTCAAACTACCCACCATGCAGGGTCCCGGACGTGGATAACACGACGCGGTTAGGTATCAAAAACGTTAAGGGTGGTATTTCAAGGATGCCTCCACGCCAACTGGCGCCAACGCTTCATAGGCTCCCACCTATCCTACACATAACGATCCTAACACCACTGCAAAGCTGTAGTAAAGGTGCACGGGGTCTTTCCGTCTGACCGCGGGTACCCCGCATCTTCACGGGGAATTCAATTTCACTGAGTCGATGTTGGAGACAGCGGGGATGTCGTTACGCCATTCGTGCGGGTCGGAACTTACCCGACAAGGAATTTCGCTACCTTAGGACCGTTATAGTTACGGCCGCCGTTTACTGGGGCTTCGATTCCAAGCTTGCACCCGTCCTCTTAACCTTCCAGCACCGGGCAGGCGTCAGACCCTATACGTCGTCTTTCGACTTCGCAGAGCCCTGTGTTTTTGGTAAACAGTCGCAACCCCCTATTCTGTGCCACCCTCACACGGTTGCCCGCGCAAGGGCCTCCTTTATCCCGAAGTTACAGGAGCATTTTGCCGAGTTCCTTCAACATCGTTCTCTCAAGCGCCTTAGTATACTCAACTCGTCCACCAGTGTCGGTTTGCGGTACGATCAATATGTTGGAGCTATTTCCTGGAACATTTTCGAAGCCAACCCAATCCAATAAGGGTAGACAACTTACAATATTCGTCACTTCCAACTGGTTCAGGAATATTAACCTGATTCCCATCGACTACGGCTTTCGCCCTCGCCTTAGGGGTCGACTAACCCGACGCGGATTAACCTGGCGTCGGAAACCTTGGACTTTCGGCGAGCATGTTTTTTACATGCTTTAACGTTACTCATGTCAGCATTCTCACTTCTGATACCTCCAACAACGTTTACACGCTATCTTCAACGGCCTACAGAACGCTCCGCTACCGCTTGCAAAAGTATCTCTCTTTTGCAAACCCACAGCTTCGGTAGATGGTTTAAGCCCCGTTACATTTTCGGCGCAGGACGGCTTGTCTAGACCAGTGAGCTATTACGCTTTCTTTAAAGGATGGCTGCTTCTAAGCCAACCTCCTGGCTGTCTTGGCCTTCCCACTTCCTTTTACACTTAACCATCATTTGGGGACCTTAGCTGGCGGTTAGGGCTGTTTCCCTTTTGACCACGGACCTTAGCACCCATGGTCTGTCTGCTGTGCTGAACTTGCTGGTATTCGGAGTTTGGTTAGGTTTGGTAAGCCTCGCGGCCCCCTAGCCCATCCAGTGCTCTACCCCCAGCAGTTATACACAACGCACTACCTAAATAGTTTTCGCGGAGAACCAGCTATTTCCGGGTTTGATTGGCCTTTCACCCCTAGCCACAAGTCATCCCCTGATTTTGCAACATCAGTGGGTTCGGCCCTCCAGTACGTGTTACCGCACCTTCAGCCTGCTCATGGCTAGATCACCCGGTTTCGGGTCTCATCCCTGGAACTAAATCGCCCTATTAAGACTCGCTTTCGCTACGCCTACACCTATCGGCTTAAGCTTGCTCCCGAGAC